>NZ_DATCSD010000155.1:0-29500 GCF_036568665.1 Ohtaekwangia sp.
CGCACAGCCTCCTCCACAAACGGACTGTCTTCTGCATTTACTACTATATCTTTAAAAGGATGTGGCGTAGTGGATGGATCCGTTAACATTAACACCGAGCAATCTGATTTGCGCAAAAATTTGCGCGCTACTGTGCCCAGATAATATTGTACTAGGTTTTCTTTCTTTAATGCTCCTGCTATAAGCAAGTCTACATTTTCGCGTTTGCATGTAGATAGTACCCGCTCACTGGGTTTACCACTTTCCCAAAATACCTGTACATCTTTTTCAAGGTATAGATTTACCTCTTTCAGCAATTCAGCGAGCAGCATCCGCTCTTTCTCTCCATGATCGCCAACATGAATCAGGATCAGTTCTGCGTTCCACATTCTTTTGAGGCGAGCAGCTTCTGCCAACAGCGCGGGTGTGCGTGGTGAGAAGGCAAGAGCTAATCCTATTTTATGGAACTGCATCATCGGGCGGTAAGATAACGCATTTTAACAAAGCAGTTGCAACACAAAGGAATCCTTTCCTGTGAAGATAGCACATGAGAATAGTAAACTTACCCGGAACTCAACCGGTAAAGTATATTTCAGCAAAGTATAAATTGAGGGTCAACGTATTCTGTTACAAGAATATCTTAAAAGAAAAATGCCCAATACGAGAATAATCATGGTGCCACTCATTTTTAAAACATCTCAAAATGTGGAAAAACTTGCATGAATAATTCGCCAGTCATTATGCAACGGTCTGGAGAGCTTCAATCGCTTTACTTTTGCATACTCTAAATCTTAACTGGCGGAATGGCGTTGAAGAAAAGGATACGTGACCTGATCATTGGTGAAGAAAGGCACATTGAATCGTGGGGGGAATACAAGCAGGTAATGCTCTCCGGGCAGTTTGCCTTATTGGGCATATTGCTCTGCTCTATGTATCTGCTCATTGATATTCTATCGGGCACGTATGTTTCCACACCTATATTTTTCTGCACAATCTTTTTTCTTTCACTCTCTATTTTTATTCACCGCCAGGGAGATCATTGCCTTGCTAATTATTTTCTTCTTCCTACTATTAATATAGCAGTATATCTGTTCGCTTCTAGCGAGTCGCCCCACAACGGCACGTTTGTCTTTTTTATAGTAAACTCGGTAGCAGCATTTGCTGTATTTAATTATAAGCAGCGCCTCTTGTCTATACTCTTCACTGTATTTACCTACCTGCTCTTTGCACTGGCGTACTTTATAGACTTCAGCCTGTTGCCTAAAAGAATATATACCGAAGAAGTGATGCTCTTCAATCTTATCCTCAATTTCACAGTTGCCCTGCCGGCCATTACTATGGGGGTATATTTGCTGATAAGCCTCAATCATTACAACGCTATTCAGCTTGTACACAGCAATGAAATGCTGACCAAGACCAATAAAGAACTCGATCGCTTTGTGTACAGTACTTCGCACGACCTCCGCGCTCCGCTTACTTCTATTATGGGCCTGCTGAATATTGCAGAGCGCACCCAAAATCCACAGGAAGTAAAACACTATATGAACATGATGAAAGATCGCATCCATTCGCTGGATAATTTCATCAAGGATATAACCGATTACTCACGCAACAACCGCCTGGATATAAGTCGTGAAAAAGTAAATCTTCACGACCTGGTAACAGAGATATGGGAGGGCTTAAAATATGCACCGGAAGCGGAACGCATAAACTTTTACGTAGATATACCCGAAGGTACTTTTGTAGAGTCTGATAAGAACAGGCTTCGCATTATTATAGGCAATCTCTTATCGAACGCTATACGCTATCACGACCTGCGCAAAGAAGAAAGATTTATACGTCTGCGTCATCAACTGAATGGTCGTGTATTCTATTTGAAAGTAGAAGACAACGGGCAAGGTATTGCACCGGAATATCACGGCAAGATATACGAGATGTTCTATCGCGGTAACGAAAAATCGAAAGGTTCCGGACTCGGACTATACATTGTAAAAGAAACTCTTATGAAACTGTCGGGGTCAATCCATCTTGAGTCTTCACCTGGTATAGGTTCTACTTTTACTGTAAAACTTCCGAAGCGCATCGTCTAAAATCCAGCGAAAGTCCCTAACGGCTGGCAGGATAATGCAATCTTCATTTCAAAAAACTAGGCCCGGTCAACTGTGGACTGTGGACTAATATTATCTTTGCCGACTATGGCAACGCAAGAAGACAACCTGTTTAAAAATGTGATTGCCCATGCCAAGGAGTATGGGTTTATTTTTCCTTCCAGTGAAATTTATGATGGCCTCAGCGCTGTATATGACTACGGGCAGAACGGAGCTGAGCTGAAAAACAATTTGAAAGAATACTGGTGGAAGTTTATGACCTTGTTGCATGATAACATTGTCGGGATTGATGCTGCCATCTTTATGCATCCTACCACTTGGAAAGCTTCCGGCCACGTAGATGCTTTTAACGATCCGATGATTGATAATAAAGATTCGAAGAAGCGTTATCGCGCTGATGTATTGGTCGAAGACGCCATCACCAAGATGGAAGACAAGATCGAGAAGGAAGTTGAAAAGGCTGCCAAGCGTTTTGGAGATTCGTTTAATCGCGAAACGTTCGTTACTACCAATGCGCGTGTACTCGAATATCAAAAGAAGATCGATGAAACCAACGCGCGTTTAAAAGATGCGATGGGTAGCGGCAACATGGCTGCCATGAAACAACTTATCGTTGATCTTGATATAGCCGACCCTATATCGGGCACTAAGAACTGGACCGATGTGCGTCAGTTCAACCTGATGTTCTCTACCGAGATCGGTTCGCTGGCAGATGAGGCTAACAAGATATACCTGCGCCCGGAAACAGCACAAGGTATATTTGTAAACTTCCTCAACGTGCAGAAGACCGGCCGCATGAAAATTCCTTTCGGTATAGCGCAGATCGGTAAAGCGTTCCGTAATGAGATCGTGGCCCGTCAATTTATATTCCGCATGCGTGAGTTCGAGCAGATGGAGATGCAATTTTTCATCAAGCCCGGTGAAGAAATGAAGTGGTATGAATACTGGAAGGCCAAGCGCATGAAGTGGCACCAGACACTAGGCCTAGGCAGCGACAACTATCGCTTCCACGATCACCTGAACCTGGCACACTACGCCAACGCTGCCTGCGATATACAGTTTAACTTCCCGATGGGTTTCAAAGAATTGGAAGGTATACATTCGCGCACCGATTTTGATTTGAAGAATCATGAAAAGTACTCTGGCAAAAAACTACAGTACTTTGATTCAGACGATAACCAGTCTTATATACCGTATGTGGTAGAAACATCCGTAGGTCTTGATCGCCTTTTCCTCTCGGTACTTTCCAAAGCCTATACAGAAGAGAAACTGGAAGACGGAAGCGATCGTGTTGTGCTAAGAATACCTGCACCGCTTGCTCCGCATAAAGTAGCGATACTTCCATTGATGAAGAAAGATGGCCTGCCGGAAAAAGCAGAGGCAATCATGAACGAATTGAAGTACGACCTGCGCTGCTTCTACGAAGAGAAAGATGCTATCGGAAGACGCTATAGAAGACAGGACGCTATCGGTACACCGTACTGTATAACCGTTGATCACCAGACGCTGGAAGATGATACCGTTACCATCCGCGACCGCGACACAATGAAGCAGGAGCGTGTAAAAATCGCTGACGTAAAAGCAAAGTTGATTGATGTGTGCTCGATCAACAATCTTCTTCGCAAGATTTAATTAATTGACTTACTAAAAAATATGCAGACATCCATTTATGGGTGTCTGCTTGTATATATAGCGAGGCTATATTTTGTGCAAAACACTAAACTCGTTTCTATTATCCTAACCTATGAATCCGGTATTAAATAAGAACCTCTTCTTTGTAAAAGAGCACGTGGGCATGTTCAAAGCAGCAAACAGTTTTGACATCTACAATCCCGAAACACAAGAGATCATGTTAAACTGTCGCGAGGAAAATCTCGGCTTCTTTACCAAGATGCTGCGGTTCTCTGATTACAAGCGCATGACACCGTTTAACATCGAGATTAAAACTCCGCATGGAGAAAAGATACTCACCGTAAGACGTGGCGTTGCTTTCTTCCTGTCAACTGTAGAAGTGTTGGATGAGCGTGATCAGGTTATTGGCAAGTTCAAACAGAAATTCTTTTCTATTGGCGGGAAGTTTGAGGTGCTGGATGCGAGTGAGCGCCCGCTCTGTATGTTAAAAGGCAAGTGGACCAGTTGGGACTTCAAATTTGTATCGAGCGATAACAAAGAGTTTGCTACCGTAACCAAGAAGTGGTCTGGCCTCGGCAAAGAATTATTCACTTCGGCCGATAATTATATTTTACAAATCAGCTCGGAGGTACCGGAGAATCATCCGCTTCGCCAATTGATTCTTGCGGCTGTCATGTGTATCGATTTTGTTTTGAAAGAGTAATACAGTAAAACCACCTGATGCCCTATGCGAACGGGTCTTCTATAATTTTATATATCTTGCGCGATGAACCTTCATCCTGAATATAGTTGAAGGTCATCGCTTTTTATTTTCATGAACTGGCAATCACTTCTCTCTTCTCAACGCACCGGATCAAAACCTACTTCGTCCGAAGCATCACGCAGTGCTTTCGAACAAGATTACGACCGGATAATTTTCTCACATCCCTTTCGCAGATTACAAGATAAAACGCAGGTACATCCGCTTCCAGAGCACGACTTTGTTCATACACGTCTTACACACTCCTTGGAAGTTTCGAGTGTAGGCCGCTCGCTCGGAAGAAAAGCAGGTGAAGTGATCGTGCAGCGTCATCCGGAATTAAAAGATAAATTTTCACTCTTTGATTTCGGTGCTATAGTAGCGGCTGCTTCGCTGGCACACGATCTGGGCAACCCACCCTTCGGGCATGCAGGGGAAGATGCTCTCTCTGATTTCTTTCTTGAAAATCCGTATGGTAAATCATTCAAAGAAAAAGTTACTGATGCTGAATGGAACGACCTGCTAAAGTTTGAAGGTAACGCACAGGGCTTTCGCATTATCAACAGCAATCAGTATGGATTGAAATTAACGCTGGCTACATTAGGTGCATTTACTAAGTATCCATGTCCTGCATATTTCCCGGCTCGCGATAAATCGAAAAAGAGTCAGAAAAAATTCGGATTCTTTCAATCCGAGAAAGAAATTTTTTCAACAGCAGCAGCACAACTTGAATTATCATCAGCCGGAGAAGATGCGTGGGTACGCCACCCGCTTACGTTCCTGGTAGAAGCTGCCGATGATATATGCTATAGCATTATTGATTTGGAGGATGGCTGCCGTATGGGCCTCGTAAACTATAACGATACGGTAGAGCTGCTGGCCAATATTTTACAAGAGAGTTTTAAGCGCGATAAACTGAACAGCATTGGCGGACAGAACGAACGCATTGGTGTGTTGCGTGCTATGACGATCAATAAACTGGTGGAAGAATGCACCGAAGTATTTCTTGCTTACGAAAAGCATATCATGGATGGATCGTTTGATAAGGCTCTGGCGGATCATTGTAAATCCAAAGAGGCACTTGAGAAGATAAGCGAGATTTCGGTCGACAAAATATACCGTGCACGTCATGTAGTGGAGATCGAAGCATCGGGCCACGAAGTGTTGCCGGGACTTTTACAGGAGTTTGTTACGGCAGGCGAACACATTATGCGAAGGTCTTCATCACGCAAATATAAAAACCTAGCGTTGTTACTCCCGGTAGAAATGAGAACAGAGATAGAGCAAGATGTTACGACTTATGAAATGTTGCGCATTGTGCTGGACTTTGTATCAGGCCTAACCGATCGGCATGCGCTGTCGCTCTACAGAAGAATAAAAGGTATTGCACTCTAGCTAAAAGAAAATTGTTCCGGCACAGATTCTCGTACCGGAACAACTTCGAAGGAATTAACCTTTGCTTGCCTTCTTCAATTGCTTTTCAGCGCGTTTTTCTTTCAAAGTTTTGGCAGGCTTCTTTTTAGTTTCCTTCCGTGCATCTTGTGATTTTGCCATAGCTAAAAGATTTTTGTGTATTCAAAAATAATAAACGGTAGGAGCATAATCCACAATCAAGTGCTGAACTTTCAACAGATTGAAAAATTATAGTGATTAATACTAACAGTGATCAAATGCCGTTTGTGTTAACCGGATTACCACCAATCCCACCCCTGTACTTCTTGATTTTATGTTAACCTCTGGAAAAGCCAAAAATGTTTAGCTTTGGCCTTTCTGAACTTGTTACATCCATTCGCTATGTGGAATAGAGTCGCTCAATTTATTATTCGCTTCAGGCTACCATTAATCATTCTCATTGCGCTTATCACTGTGCTGATGGGATACTTCGCATCAAGAGTTCAAATGAGTTATGACTTTGCGCGAACTGTGCCGCTCAACGATCCGGACATGATCCTGCTCAACAAGTTCAAGGCGCAGTTTGGAGAAGATGGCAACCTCATTGCTGTTGGTGTAAAGGACAGTAACATCTATAAGCTCGATAACTTCAAAGCCTATTTGGAATTAACCCGTGAGTTAAAAAAGATAGAAGGTGTAAATGAAGTGGTTTCGCTGCCAGTGATCAAAATGATTTTGAAAGATACGGCACAATCCAAATTCTATCTCCAATCCATCTTCTCCGATACAATCAGCAGCCAGAAGACACTGGATAGTCTGCTGGCACTTGCATACGATCAGAAAGTATACATGGGCCACATCGTAAACCCGAAGAATGGAGCCACTATGATGCTGGTATCGGTAAAGAAAGAGTATATGAACTCTTCCAAGCGCGAAGCACTTGCGCAATCGCTGTTGGATGCCGGCAAAAAATTTGAAGACAAAACCAGGATACAACTTCACTACGCAGGGTTGCCCTTTATCCGCACGTTGGTAGCCAACCAGGTGCGCAAAGAGATGCAGTTCTTTTTATACGCCTCCGCTTTCGTTACGGGGCTTATCATGTTCCTGTTCTTTAAATCATTCCGCGCGGTAATATTCTCGATGATCATTATCGGCATCGTAGTGGTCTGGACACTGGGGACGTTAACTCTCTTCGGATATAAAATTACGTTGCTCAGCGGGCTCATTCCTCCGGTGATCGTTACCATCGGTATAACCAATGCTATATACCTCCTCAACAAGTATCACCTGGAGTTTGCCAAAACGAAAGACAAGATGAAGGCTATCTCCATTGTGGTGCAGAAGATGGGGCTTGCTACATTTCTGACTAACCTCACCGTAGCGATCGGGTTTCTCACACTGCTATCAACCGATATAATTATTCTGCGTGAGTTTGGAGTGGTTGCCGGTATAAACATCATGGTGCTGTTCCTGGTGAGTCTTGTTATGATACCGAGTGTATTTTCATGGCTGCCTACTCCCTCCGAAAAACATTTGCGCCACCTCAACTTCAAGATCATGGGAGGTTTCCTGAAGCTGGTGGATCTTTCCGTGCATCGTCATCGCGCGGTCATCTATATTGTTTCCATGGGCATTGCCATTCTCTCTGTATATGGCATTATGCAATTGCATTCTGTATCATATATGGTAGATGATATACCGGAAGAAAGCCAGATCAAAAAAGATCTTCATTTCTTTGAACAGAACTTTAGCGGCATCATGCCCCTTGAAATTGTAGTGGAGTTCAAAACCAAAAAGAGAAGACCTGTACTCGATGTGAAGAACATGGAAAAGGTAGATGAACTTGAAAATTTCCTCGATTCACTCCCCGAAGTATCGCGGCCTATATCTGTACTCAGCCTGATCAAAGCATCGAAGCAGGCATTCTATAATAACAACCCGGCACGCTATTCTTTACCGAGTAAAAGCGAAGGTGTATTTATACTCCGCTATATGAAAGGCCAGAGCGATAACAGCGGTTTATTCAAATCATTTGTTGACTCTACATTTACCAAGATGCGTATATCCAGTCAGATAGCCGACATCGGTTCGGTAAAACTGGATTCACTGGTACATACTGTGATCGAGCCTAGAATGAATTCCATTTTTGTTTCCACCGAGAAAGATTCGGTGAAGACAGCCGTTACCGGTTCTACGAAGATATTCATCAAGGGAAATAAATTCCTGATCGAAAACCTGCAGGAGAGTTTGCTCCTCGCATTTCTGCTCATCACACTTTCGATGGCTATACTCTTCGCTAATGTGCGTATGATCATTATATCACTCATACCAAACCTGCTGGCGCTGATGATCACAGCCGGGTTGATGGGTTATTTTGATATACCTCTAAAGGCAAGTACTGCATTGATCTTTAGTATCACATTTGGTATCTCGGTTGATAACTCCATTCGTTTCCTCGCCAAGTATCGCCAGGAAATTCTGGCTAACAATTTCTTTATACCGGTGGCGGTGAGCGATGCGATTATGGAAACAGGCAAGAGTATTATCTATACTTCCATTGTGCTTTTTGCCGGGTTTATCATCTTTACTTTCTCTTCATTCGGAGGAACGATCGCACTCGGGTTGCTCACATCAGTAACACTGATCATATCCATGTTTACCAACCTGATCCTGTTGCCTGCGTTGATCATGACATTCGATCGTCCGAAGAAACGCAGGGATGACCATCAACTGATCGATGATTTCGACCATACATTTTATGGAGAATCAGAAGACGAAGAGATCGACCTGGACAAGATCAAGATCCACAACCGGCATTCGGCAGCAGAATAAAAATCTGTGTTAACACCTATGGCCTGCAGCGAATAAATGCTCCCGGCTCAAATTCGTACTTCTTACTTCGTAATTCGTAATTATCTTTGCGCTCTTATCGAAATGCAGACGCTATTTTTTTAGGCAATGGCAGGAAAGTACAAAGAATTTAAAGAGCTGAGTTTTGCCCGCATCGCAGAAGAAATCCTTGATTTCTGGAAGCGAGAGCAGGTTTTTGAAAAATCTGTGACCCTCCGCGAAGGCTCACCATCCTTCACCTTTTATGAAGGCCCTCCTTCGGCAAACGGAACTCCGGGTATTCATCACGTAATGGCCCGCACAGTAAAAGACATTTTCTGCCGCTATAAAACGCTGCAAGGCTTTCAGGTAAAACGCAAGGGTGGTTGGGATACTCACGGCCTGCCGGTAGAACTGCAGGTTGAAAAACAACTCGGCATTACCAAAGACGATATCGGCAAGAAGATATCCATTGAAGATTATAACAAGAAGTGCCGCGAAACGGTAATGATGTATAAAGATCAATGGGACGACCTGACCACCAAGATGGGTTATTGGGTTGATCTCGAAAATCCATACATCACTTACGAGAAGGAGTATATCGAATCACTCTGGTGGTTGCTCAGGCAATTCTATAACAAGAAGCTGCTCTATAAAGGCTATACCATCCAGCCATATTCACCGGCAGCAGGCACAGGGCTTAGCTCACACGAACTTAATTTACCAGGTTGCTATAAAGATGTGAAGGATACATCTATCGTAGCACAGTTTAAAGTAACGAAGGATTCGAAATCAGAATTTCTATTCTCGAAACCAACAGGCGATGTATTTATACTTGCCTGGACTACTACTCCGTGGACGCTTCCTTCCAACACATCACTCGTGGTAGGAGAGAAGATCACATACGTTCAGGTAAATACATTTAACCAGTACACCCATAAAGCTGTAAGTGTTGTACTCGCCAAAGACTTGCTTGGTAAATATTTCAGTGAGAAGAATAAAGAGCTGAAACTGGAAGACTATAAACCGGGCGATAAAGCTATACCGTATAGCATCGTTCAGGAATTTAGCGGTAAACAATTGCTGGGTGTTGCGTACGAACAACTGATGCCCTACCTGCAGCCGCTATACGATGCCGGGAAAGCATTCAAGGTAATTGCCGGAGACTTTGTAACGACTGAAGATGGCACAGGTATAGTACACAGCTCGCCAACCTTTGGTGCAGACGACTTCCGTGTAGCAAAACAAAACGGTGTTCCTCCTATTACATTGAAAGATGAAGCAGGCAACGAAGTACCTACGGTTGATCGCAAGGGTAAATTTGTTACACAGATCGGTGAACGACTGAAAGAAGGTGTAACGAAGTTCAGCATCAAAACACACAAGCCGTTAGGTGCCGATGATTTCTATGTGAAGAACTATACAAATGAAGATGAAGCACACGCGGATTACAAGAACACCGATGTGATCATCTCCATTATACTCAAAGAAGAGAATAAAGCATTCAAAGTAGAAAAGTACGAGCACACGTATCCACATTGCTGGCGTACGGATAAGCCGGTGCTATACTATCCGCTGGATTCGTGGTTCATCAGAACTACTGCGCTGAAAGATAAAATGGTTGAGCTCAATAAGACTATCAACTGGAAACCGGAGTCGACAGGTACAGGTCGCTTTGGTAACTGGCTGGAGAATCTTGTTGACTGGAACCTGTCACGCTCGCGCTATTGGGGAACTCCGCTTCCGATCTGGCGAAGTAAAGACGGTAAAGAAGAAATATGTATAGGCTCTATCGAAGAGTTGAATACAGAAGTTGCCAAAGCAGTAAAGGCAGGTGTAATGAAGGCGGCATTGCCTGCTGACTTCGATCTGCACAGACCGTATGTAGATGACGTTGTATTGGTAAGTGCTACTGGTCAACCCATGTATCGCGAACCAGACCTGATTGATGTGTGGTTTGATTCAGGTGCAATGCCCTATGCACAATGGCACTACCCGTTTGAAAACAAAGATATATTTGAGAAAAACTATCCTGCCGATTTCATTGCAGAAGGTGTTGATCAAACCCGCGGCTGGTTCTTTACGCTGCATGCTATAGCGGTAATGATCAACGATAGCAGCAGCGATATACAGGCAGTAAATAAGAAAGTAAACAACGGTGGTGTAGCCTTCAGGAATGTTATATCCAATGGCCTTGTGCTCGACAAGAATGGAAACAAGATGTCGAAGAGCAAGGGCAATGTGGTAAACCCGTTTGAGACGCTGAGTAAATATGGTCCGGATATAGTACGGTGGTATATGATCGAGAATGCGCCACCGTGGGATAATCTCAAGTTCGACTTTGATGGAATCAGTGAAGTGCAGCGCAGATTCTTCGGTACACTTCAAAATACGTATTCCTTCTTCGCACTCTATGCAAACATCGATGGCTTTGTGAAGGATGAGTTGAACCCGGTGCCGTATGAAAAACTTACACACCTTGACCGCTGGATCATCTCAAAACTTCAAACACTGATTGTTGAAGTAACAAAAGCATACGAGGAGTATGAGCCTACTCGTGCTGCCCGCGCTATACAAGAGTTTGTAAACGATCATCTCTCTAACTGGTACGTGCGTCTTAACCGTAAGCGCTTCTGGAAAGGTGAAATGAGCGAAGATAAGAAAGCAGCTTACGAAACACTTTACGAATGTATACTCGTAGTGGGTCAGTTAATGGCACCGATCGCTCCGTTCTTCAGCGAGTGGCTCTATAAAAACTTAACCGAAAACATCCGCGATAAAGCAGTTGCCAGCAAAACTCCGCTACGCCATACATCTGTGCATTTAACAGACCTGGTAAAGCCAGAGCAAAAGCGTATAGACGCTGAGTTGGAACAGTCGATGGAATATGCGCAGAAGATCTGTTCATTAGTACACTCAATCCGTAAGAACGCCAAGATAAAAGTACGCACACCACTGCAACGCATCTTATTACCGGTGTTGGATGGATCATTCGCCAAACGCATCAAGTCGGTAGAAGAGATTATCCTTGCCGAAGTAAATGTGAAAGGCATCGAATATATAGATGATACTTCCGGAGTATTGGTAAAAAAGGTGAAGCCTAATTTTGCCAAGCTTGGTAAACAGTATGGACCGAAGATGAAAGAAGTATCGGCCGTGATCAATGCTTTCACAAAAGAAGATATAGCCGCGATCGAAAAGCAGGGTAAACTTTCAAAAGAAGGTTTTGATCTTGTGTTGGAAGATGTACTGATATCCTCTGAAGATATACCGGGATGGTCTGTAGCAACCGAGGCAGGCATAACCGTAGCGCTCGATATTACGCTTACAGATGACTTGAAGAAAGAAGGTATAGCCCGCGACTTTGTGAACCGTGTACAAAACCTGCGCAAAGACATGGGCCTTGAAGTGCTCGATAAGATTGGTATAGAAGTAGAGAAAGATGGTGAGGTTGTAACAGCAGCCCTTACAGAGTTTAAAGACTATATCAGCACCGAAACCCAGGCGCTTTCACTGGAGCTAAAAGAAACCATTGCCGATGCTACCGAGGTAGACATGGATGAGTTTATGTTGAAAGTAAAAATAAGTGTTAAGAGATAAGTGTTGAGGTTCGCAGTTGAGGTTTACATTTTTAAGACCTCAACTGTGAATCATAACCTGCAACAGCGAACTACTGCATGAAAATTTACAAGTACTTTTTTCTCGCCCTCGTTATCATCATTATCGATCAGGCTTCCAAACTGCTGGTGCATAACTATATGTACCTTCACCAGGAGATCACTGTTATAGGCAATGAACAATTCGGATTCAAGCTGCATTACCTGCTCAACCCCGGAATGGCTTTTGGCATTCGCTGGAATAATGAGTTCGGTAAATTAGCGCTCACTGTTTTCCGAATTGCTGCCATGGCTGGTATAGGATATTACCTGGTAAAGATGGCGAAGAAAAATGCGCATGTCGGTTTCTTATGGTGCATGGCGCTTATACTGGGTGGTGCTGTAGGCAATGTAGTGGATAGCACCTTCTATGGGGTGTTCCTTCATAATCAACCTGTAAATTCCCCAACGCCCTGGTTTCATGGGCAGGTAATTGATATGTTATTCTTTCCGTTGTTTGATTTTACCTGGCCAGAGTGGATGCCGTATGTAGGAGGGGATTACTTCCTGTTCTTTAGTCCGGTGTTTAACATTGCCGACTCTTCTATCTTTGTTGGCGTAGTAATTATTCTACTGTTTCAACGCAGGTTCTTTGGCGAGCACATTCATGAAGCTGTACCCATGCCTCCTCCAGACGAGCTTCCTTCCAACGGAACAGATACTACAACAGTAATCGAAAATCAACCGGACTCATCACAAACTTCGTGATCAGTTTATCATAAGGGTTTATACCTTTCTATCGGTTGATACCTTCATCCTATACCACACGTCATATATTTTGAGGCCCTGCCACTAATACGCGTTAGCCAAATTCATTATTATTATTACTTTTAGGGCCAATAACTTTCCTAAAACCTTAACCTAAGAAGATTATAATGAGTTTGTTTATTAAAAAGCCCTTGGATCAACTGCTGGCACAGGCAGGCGACTCTGAAAAGGGACTAAAGCGTACATTAAGCGCAACGAATCTGGTGGCGTTGGGTATTGGTGCAATCATTGGAGCCGGATTATTTGTAAGAACAGCAGCCGCAGCAAGTGAAGCTGCAGGACCTGCCGTAGTAGTTTCATTTATAGTAGCCGCTATAGGTTGCGCTTTTGCAGGCTTGTGCTATGCCGAGTTTGCTTCTATGATTCCTATAGCAGGAAGTGCGTATACATATGCCTACACTACCATGGGCGAACTGGTAGCATGGGTTATTGGCTGGGCACTTGTATTAGAATATGCATTGGGTGCTGCTACAGTTTCTATTGCCTGGAGTGAATATCTCAACAAACTCTTGAATGGTGCTATACCCTTTGCGTTTAGCCACTCTCCGCTGGAGGTGGCTGCAGATGGTACACACGGTATAATTAACCTTCCCGCATTATTGATCCTGGCTATACTCACGGCTGTTCTCATCAAAGGAACACAGGAGTCAGCTTCGTTAAATGCAGTGATCGTTTTCATCAAGGTTACCATTGTGTTGGTATTCATCGCTATTGGTTGGGGCTTCATCAATCCTGCTAACTACGAGCCATTCACTATTCCTGCTGGTACTCCGGGCCACGATGGCTTCAACGAGTTTGGTTGGGGAGGTGTACTTGGAGGTGCTAGTATAGTATTCTTCGCATTCATCGGTTTTGATGCCGTATCTACGGCTGCACAGGAAGCAAAAAATCCGAAGCGCGATATGCCAATCGGTATATTAGGTTCACTGGTAGTGTGTACTATCCTCTATATTTTATTCTCGCACGTTCTTACAGGTATAGCGAACTGGCAGGAGTTTAAAACCGCTGGTAAAGAAGCTTCTGTAGCGTATGCTATTGAAACCTATATGCACGGATACGGCTGGCTGGCAACCGCTATCACAATTGCTATTCTGGCTGGTTTCTCTTCGGTAATTCTGGTAATGTTGTTAGGACAATCTCGCGTGTTCTTCTCTATGGCAAACGATGGACTTCTGCCAAAAATATTCTCTGATCTGCATCCTAAATTCCGTACACCATACAAATCAAATATACTCTTGTTCTTCTTTGTAGGAGCATTTGCAGCCTTTATACCCGGCAGCATGGCGGGCGACCTTACCAGCATCGGTACACTCTTCGCATTTGTGGTAGTATGTATAGGTGTTTGGGTATTGCGCATTAAGAGTCCTGACCTGGCAAGACCTTTCAAAACTCCGCTTGTACCAATCGTACCTATACTGGGTATAATTGTATGTACAGCGCTGATTGTGTACGTAGATTCACGCACACAAATTGTTGCTGGTGTATGGATGCTGTTAGGCTTCGTGGTATACTTCGGCTATAGCAAAAAGAACAGCGTGCTGAGGAAATAGATTAATCATTAATCGTTTTACAAAACTTTTCGAATAACGATTAACGTGTACCCATAAAAAAAAAGAGAGCGCTATATTTTAGCGCTCTCTTTTTTTATTGTCTGTCTCGAAGAGATTAGAATTGTTCGAATTGAGAGAAGAAGAAGCTTCCTTCAATAGCTGCATTCTCATCGCTATCAGAACCGTGTATAGCATTTGCTTCGATTGACTTTGCAAACAAGTTACGGATTGTGCCCGGTGCTGCTTTCTGAGGATCAGTTGCTCCGATAAGTTTTCTGAAATCTTCTACTGCATTTGCTTTCTCCAGGATCATCGGAACGATTGTTCCTGATGACATGTATGAGCAAAGATCGTTAAAGAACGAACGCTCCTTGTGGATCGCGTAGAATTGACCAGCCAGCTCAGGACTCAGCTTTGTCTTTTTCATAGCAACAATTTTAAAGCCTGCTTCTTCAATCATTTTTATGATTGCACCAGAGTTACCTGCGCTAACAGCATCAGGTTTGATCATCGTAAAAGTTCTGTTGGTCGCCATATTCATTTTTATGTTTTAGTCTTCTGAAAAGCGTTCGTTGCCAGGCAATTTCCCGCAAACGGCCGCAAAAATAGGAAAAAACTTCACAGTGCAGAGGTCAGCCCAATGGGATTGAGGCATTATTTAACAGATCATTCATCGTGCACTCCTATCATTCAACCGTGTACTATCAAGAATTTTTACCCATTTTTGCCCCTTGTTTTTACCCTGCCCTATGCAGAACATCTCGGCTTTTAAAGAATACCTGAACAGACCCCGGAAGGTGATTATTGTAACACACTTCAAACCGGATGCAGATGCATTGGGTTCTTCATTGGGCCTGGCCGGCTATCTGAAAAAGAAAGGACACCAGGTAACGGTTATAACACCGAGTGACTATCCGGATTTTATTACCTGGATGCCAGGCAATAAAGACGTGGTAATCTTTCAGAAAGAAAAACCACAGAAGTGCAGACAACTCATCGCTGAAGCTGATACTATTTTTTGTCTCGACTTCTCCAGCCTTAATCGCATCAATGAACTGGGAGAGTTTGTTCGTACCTCTACCGCTACAAAAGTTTTGATTGATCACCACCTCGAGCCAGAGAACTTCGCTCAGTTTGAACAATGGGATGGAACAGCAGCTTCAACGGCAGAGCTTGTGTTTCAACTCATCGATGAGTTGGGCGATAAATCTCTCATTGATGAAAATATTGCGAACTGCCTGTATGCCGGAATCATGACCGACACCGGAGGATTCAGACACTCTAACACTACCTATAAAGTATTTCAGATAGCAGGCGAGCTCGTAGCACTGGGCGCCAATCCTTCTAAAGTTTCAAAACAGATCTACGATACAAACAGCATTGAGCGCTTACGACTGATGGGCTATGTGTTGAGTCAGAAATTAAAAGTGATTCCGGAATATCGCACAGCCTATATTGTGCTTACTGCAGAAGAGTTGAAGAATTTCAGTTCGCAGACTGGCGATACAGAAGGTTTTGTAAACTATGGTTTATCCATAAAAGGCATTAAACTTTCTGTGCTTATATCCGATCGAAGAGAAAATATAAAATTGTCATTCAGATCGCTGGGAAATTTCTCGGTGAATGATATGGCCAGAAAATATTTTGAAGGGGGTGGCCACCGAAATGCTTCGGGTGGGCAAACCAAACTGACGCTGGAGCAAACGCTCGAAAAGTTTTTAAATATTCTGCCGGAGTATAAAGAACAATTGCTGGCAGACGACAATTAAAAAGTGTTTAACCAATTCCAACTTTATAATCTAAATCATTGTCTAATCATGAACATGACCAAACTCGCGAACGTGCTGATCGGATTGTTGCTGCTTTGTGCGGCCTGCAAAAATTCAGCAGAAGAAAAAGCAACTCCTAACGGTTTTAAATTCCAGGTGGTAAAAGCAGGCGATGGCATTAAGCCGAAGCCTGGCCAGTTAATAATATTTGACTACGTGATGAAGGATTCGAAAGATTCTGTGTGGATGGACACGTATGACACCGGAGCTCCGGGCGTATTTCCTATTCAGGATAGCGCTGCTATGGCATCGGAGATCGGTGCGCTGCAGATGTTTCGTATGCTTTCAAGAACAGATAGCGTAACACTCACTCGCCCTGCAAAAGAATTTTTCAAAGACGTATTAGGTGGTCCGCTGCCTCCACAGGTAGATTCTTCACGTTCTGTAACGCTTACCCTACACGTTGTAGACATCATCGAGCAACAGAAATACCCGGAGTTCATGGCCAAGCATTCAGAAAAGCGCAAAGGCTATCAGAAACAAAAAGATGCCAAGCTGATCGAGAAATACCTGGCAGATAAGAGCATCAAAACACAACAGGATACAAGTGGTATACACTATATAATCCACTCATCGAACGGAGGCAAAAAGCCATCGTCTACCAGTTGCGTGGAAGTAAGTTATATAGGTAAATTCCTGAAGGATGAGAAGACTTTCGACAAGAACGAAAAAATGACTTTCTCCCTGAACCAGGTTATACCAGGCTGGAAATATAGCATTCCGATGTTGGGTGTAGGCGATTCTGCTACATTCTATATTCCATCGCACTTGGCGTATGGTCCACAAGGTTATCCGGGTGCCATACCTCCTAATGCTATTCTGATTTTTGATGTGAAGCTTTTTGGAACAGGAGAAACATTCGATCCTGCAACCAGAACCTGCAAATAGAATTTTTTTAACCCGAATGAAAATGATATACAATGTAAAAAGATTGATTGGAGCCGCGTTGGTTTGTGCAGCAGTCGGTTTGAACGGATGCCTGGATTCTACCAACGATGTTGTGGATCCTAACATTCAGTTACAAAAAGATGTAGCTGCAATCGACTCCTATTTAGCTACTGTCGGCATCAGCCCTATAACTGATCCGAGCGGTATACGAATGGAAATTACAAAGCTTGGCACAGGATTACCGGCCAGAAACGCCAACACTACAGTAGATGTAGATTACATTGGCCGCCTCTTCCCGGATGGTGCTGCATTTGACCAAGGTAACGTTAATGGTTCTCTGTCTGGCTTTATTACCGGATGGCAACTGGCTTTCATGAAGCTGCCTGTAGGTACACAAGCTACGCTATATATACCATCATACTGGGGTTATGGCACGACCAATAAAGGGAGTATACCTGCCAACTCAATTCTTCAGTTCGATGTTGTATTCAATGGCACAACGCTCTCTAACACAGAAAAGACACAGTTTACCTCAGATACAACCGCTATAGCCAAGTATATATCTGACAAGAGCATAGCGAATGTTACGAAAGATACTACCGGTATTCGTTATGTAGTTACACAGGCAGGTGCTGGTCCGGCTATCACCTGGTATTCGAAAGTGAAGTTCAAGTTAACATACTATCTGCTTACTGCGCCTAGTGTATCCGTTGCTTCGATCTCGCAAGAGCCCAGCGACACGTTTTATAGCCGCCCGGTAGATTTTGTACAAGGAGTAATGATCAGTCTGCAAAAATTAACAGAAGGATCTAAAGCTACCTTCTATGTTCCTTCAGGTTTAGGTTTTGGTACGAATGGAGCAACCGATTCATCGGGTGCCCTGGTAATACCGGCCAACTCTAACCTGATTGTTGATATTGAAGTGACCGAAGTTCAATGAGATTATGTTTTGCATCCAACAACAAACACAAGCTTGAAGAAATAAGAAGTGTTGTTGGCGGAAAGATTGACCTGATAAGTTTAGCAGATATAAAATGCTATGAAGAGTTGCCCGAAACGCGTAATACGCTGGAGGGCAACTCTCTTCAAAAAGCTGAATATGTCCTGGATCACTTCCACGTGCCTTGCTTTGCCGATGATACAGGCCTGGAAGTAGAAGCACTGAATGGTGCACCCGGTGTTTACTCTGCGCGCTACGCAGGTGAGCATCGTAACAGCGATGATAATATAGCACTGTTGTTACAGAACCTGCGGAATGACACAAACCGAAAGGCACAGTTTCGTACGGTAATCACTTTGGTGGGCCTGGAAAAAGAACCTGTATATTTTGAAGGGGTAATTCGTGGCGAGATCATTACGGAAAAGCGCGGCACCTCGGGTTTTGGATACGATCCGGTATTTGTTCCGGAAGGACATACCCGAACGTTTGCCGAGATGAGTATGGACGAAAAAAATCAACTCAGCCATCGTGCTATCGCAGTTAGAAAACTGGCGAAATACCTGAAAAGCAGAACGGCCTGATTCTGCTATCGACAAATGGAATCATAAAATAAAACCTCTGCTCACGCGGAGGTTTTTTTATTTCAACAGATTGCATGATGATTCGTAATTTGCAGCCGGATCTATGAAACCTATATACACCATTGGCATCACGGGCGGAAGCGGCTCCGGCAAAACATACTTCCTCAAAAATCTTTCGCAGCGATTCAGGCCGGAAGAGATCTGTTTAATCTCGCAGGATCATTACTATAAACCACGCGACCTGCAATTGACTGATGAAAAGGGTTTTCAGAATTTCGATCTCCCCGATTCTATAGAGCGCGAAAAATTATTCAATGACATTCTGCGCCTGAAGAATGGTGAAACGCTGCAAAAAACAGAATATACCTTTAACAACCCGCAGGCAAAGCCTACCATGTTGGAGTTTAAACCTGCTCCGCTATTGATCATTGAAGGATTGTTCGTGCAATATTTTCCGGAAGTTGAACGAGAGCTTGACCTCAAGATTTTTATTGAAGCGAAAGATCACCTCAAGCTCAGCAGGCGCATCAGGCGCGACAATGAAGAGCGTGGCTACGATCTTGACGATGTGCTATACCGGTATCAATATCACGTGATGCCGATCTATGAAACGCTTATCAAGCCTCTGCAACATCAGGCTGATATAGTTATTCCAAACAATCAACATTTCGAGCGGGCGCTTGATCTGATCACCTGGGCGCTGAAATCCCGGATCAAGGAAAAAGTGGTTTAAACGCTGGTATCCGGTATAACAAGCCTGCTGAAGCCTCAGTCATTCAGGGCGTTTGTACATTACCGCCAAATGCATACTTTTGTGTCCCTTATTATAAAATGACAGGAAAGGCACGCATACAAACAGGAACCCTGGTGGCTGGTATATTAACAGCGCTGGTGATTGTTATTTCGCAGCTTTTCTATTTTGAGGCACACCACTATACTTCCAAAAAAGAAGTTAAAACAGAGCAGCAGCAAGGCGACCATCAATCCGATCAGGATCAATCCGGAGACGGTGCCTACATAACCTTGCCCTCCAGCACACTGCCTTCTTCTACCCATGTAGAGTTTAACCAGGAAACATTCTGCCTCTTCGAAATTTTGTTCGAAGAAGAAAAAGCGGAGGAACATGATTTCAATGTTTCGCTTCCATTAAGCAAATTCTTTCAAACACTTTTCGGGGCCATCATTTCCCCGAACGCACCCTAAGAATATACCGTGCTTGATTTCCTAACCGGATGCTGATCGTCCGGACATGTATTCTTTTTTATTCATGTATTTTAATTTAACCAACCATATGCAAAACAAAGGACTAGTTATCTTCCTTTCGGTAGTCGTTACACTGTTGTGTTTCTTCTACCTCTCGTTTACGGTGGTGTCGTATAACGTGCAGCAAAATGCTGTTGCCGTTGCTACTGATGCTTCCGGTAAAGTTGATCTTAACAAAAAACAGGCGTACCTGGATTCTGTATGGAACACCCCGGTATATAATCTGTTCGGTGCAGAATATACTTACAAAGAAGTAAAAGACTACGAGCTTAGCTTGGGTCTCGACCTCCAGGGTGGTATGCACGTTACGCTGGAAGTTTCTCCGGTAGATATTATCAAAGGACTTGCCGGCAACAGCCAGGATTCTGCTTTTGTAAAAGCCCTGCGCACAGCTTCTATACAACAGAAGACAAGCCGCAGCAGCTTCAGCTCATTGTTCTTTAAAGCATATCGCGATGCAAATCCTGATAAGCCACTTGCTTCTATATTTGCCAACGCATCTACTCGTGGTAAGATCGCTACGAATGATACCGACAGCAAAGTAATCAGCATCGTTGATCAGGAAATTGAAAGTGCTATCGATCGTTCATTCACTATCCTTAGCAATCGTCTCGATCAGTTCGGTACATCACAACCAAACATTCAACGTTTACCAGGCAGCGGTAAAATTCAGGTTGAGATACCTGGTGCCGATAACCCACAACGCGTACGCAAACTCCTGCAAGGTGTAGCACGCCTGGAGTTTTGGGATGTTATTGAACCTAACACACTCAACAATCAGTTGATCGCTATCAATGATATACTGGTAAAAGAGCAGAAGGCTAATTCAACCAAGACTACTCCAAAAAGCGGAGAGCCTGCT
The DNA here is from genome assembly GCF_036568665.1 of Ohtaekwangia sp. Taxonomy (GTDB): domain Bacteria; phylum Bacteroidota; class Bacteroidia; order Cytophagales; family Cyclobacteriaceae; genus Ohtaekwangia. The sequence goes on from NZ_DATCSD010000155.1 coordinate 21,020, forward strand.
AAAAATGAATCTGATAATCTGTCATCACTCTTGGGTGACAGCACAAAGGCAGCGACTGATACAACTGCGGCTGCTAAAGAAACACAAGGACTTGATTCCCTTCAGAACCTGAATGTATCGCCACTCTTCTCATTGAGCTCGCCTCCCGGATCATTCCGCTATAACATAAAAGATACCGCTACCATTAACGATATTTTCAAGAAGCAGGAAATCCGTAATATACTGCCACGCAACGTAGGTGTATATTGGGCTAACAAACCTGATCTTATCGGCACACAAGAATCATTAGAGTTATTCTTCCTGGATATAGGTCGCAATGGTAAATCTAAACTTACCGGTGAAGTAATTACTGATGCACGTAACGACCTCGATGAATTTGCGCGTCCTGCAGTAAGCATGAACATGAACGCTACAGGCACACGCATCTGGGCTAAGTGGACTGGCGAAGCTTCGAGCAAGAGCCCGAAAGGAAGAATCGCGATCATGCTGGACAACGCAGTATACTCTGCACCCTCAGTAAATGGCGAAATCCCTAACGGTAACTCTCAGATCTCCGGTAACTTTACACTGGAAGAAGCGAAAGACCTTGCCAACGTATTGAAGGCAGGTTCACTTCCTGCACCAACTAAAATTGTTGAAGAATCTTCTGTAGGACCAACACTCGGTCAGGAATCTATCCGTAACGGTATGATCTCTATCGTAGTAGGCTTCCTCATCATTATCTTCTTCATGCTGATCGTATATAACGCATCGGGTTGGGTAGCTGACCTTGCCGTTATTCTTAACCTGATATTTCTGTTGGGTATCCTTGCATCACTCAACGCTGCTCTTACGCTGCCTGGTATTGCCGGTATACTTCTCTCACTCGCTATCGCGGTGGACGCGAACGTGTTGATCAACGAACGTGTGAAGGAAGATCTCAACGCAGGCAAAACGCTTGATACTTCTATCCGCGCAGGGTATAAGAATGCGTTCACAGCCATTATCGACTCCAACGTTACTACGCTTATCAAAGGCTTTGTATTGCTGGCATTCGGTTCTGGTCTTATCTATGGTTTCGCGGTAACGCTGATCATCGGTATCTTGTGTTCATTCTTCACTTCGGTATTCTTTACCCGTGTGATATTTGAATACTATATCCGCAAGGGCAAGACGGTTAACTTCTCCATGGGTTGGTCTAAGAATCTGTTCCGCAGTATCAACATCAACTTCATTGGTAATCGTAAAATATACTATACTATCTCTGGTGCCATCATCATTGCCGGTATGATCATGCTTTCCATCAAAGGATTCAACTACGGTGTTGATTTCAAGGGTGGTCGTACCTATATAGTAGGTTTCGAAAAATCGGTTACTGCCAAAGATGTTCGCGAGAGCCTTGTAGAAGCATTTGGTGAAGCCCCTGAAGTAAAAACTTTCGGTGGCGATACTAAATATAAAATTACAACCAGCTACCTGATTGATGACGATTCAGACGAAGCAACGGTAGAAGCCGGTAAGCACCTGGAAAATGGCCTTGCTAAATTTAGCGGTAACAAAGCAACGATACTCAGCTTCTATAAAGTTGGTCCTACTATCGCGAACGATATTAAAGTATCTGCTATATGGTCGTTGATGGTAGCGGTGGTACTTATGTTCCTCTACATTTTGATCCGATTCAGAAAATGGCAGTTCGCACTTGGTACAGTGGTGAGCTTGTTCCATACAGTGTTTGTAGTATTAGCACTCTTCGTATTGCTGGAGAATGTAATGCCATTCAGCCTCGAGATCGATCAGTCGTTCGTAGCGGCAATTCTTACGGTGATTGGTTACTCGATCAACGATAGCGTGGTGGTGTTTGACCGTGTGCGCGAATTTCTCTCGATGAAGAAGAGCACAGAAGATACTGCTTCGGTTGTAAACAATGCTTTGAACGATACACTCAGCCGTACGTTGATCACGGGTATGTCTACGATCTTCGTATTGTTGATTCTCTTCATCTTCGGTGGTGAGACGATCCGCGGATTTACTTTCGCGATGTTGATCGGTGTATTGATCGGTACATATTCTTCTCTGTGTATCGGTACACCAGTACTGGTTGACTTCTCTAAAGATGACAAACAACCTGATAACAAGATTGCTTCTGGCAAACCTGTTACAGCGTAATCATAAAAGTATATACAAGAAAAAAGGGTACTCGATTGAGTACCCTTTTTATTTACTGTGTTATCTTTTTTATACTTTAAAATTCATACAGTTTCCTTTTAATGCAAGGGCCCGTAAGAAAAAGTTTGATCAATACTATTTAATCCTTGTATATACTGCTACATCCTTGCCATCAATTGGTCCTTCTTTTGCCTCAATAGCAAGCTCTGCATTTTCTATTGCCTGAATTTCCAAATCATACATCCATTCTTCTGAAAGATTTTTGTACCTGACCAAATAACTAACATATCCAAAATAAGGATCTATCTGTATTTCATTGCTATACTTATACTCTTTAGTCAATCCCTTCTTCCCATAAAAACAGATCTTCCTCTTGGATATCACAATCTTCTCAAATCTTACAGAATCGCGCATGCGTATAGGACCACCATACCCTTCATAACTCAAGATCCAGGAGCTTCGAAGCAGTTTATTATATCGATGAATAATTTTTCGCTTTGTCGCTTCCAGAGCATTATTAATTTTTTTTAAATCCAGTGCTCCCGTTTCACGTACACGCCATAAAATTTGGTAGGCCTTAACAACAGAATCTTGTTCAAGCAAAGTCAAAGCATATTTGAAATGATTCTCTTCTTCACCTTTTTTGATTTTAAGAGGATCTTCAATAAAGTCAAAATAAGACAAATGATGTTGCGCTTGAGCCAATTGGAGGGGCATTAAGAAAAACAATATATATATAGGTAACTTCATAGCCGAATAAAATCTAGTAACAATCACTTCCTCCTATACTTTTAATCTTTCCTGTATCATTATCCTTTATCAAATTCTCTTCTTTCGCTCCCATCCTAACAATGTCGTCAATTGTCAATCCCCATTGAGTTAAAGATTCTATAAAGCTGTTACCATTTAAGCCTTCATCCAAGTTATATAACCAAACTGCAGCTACTGTTTTTGATTCTTCTTTTGTTAACGCTCTCCCGTAGATGTCCTGAACAGCACTAATCATTAATTGTATATGAATTGTGTCACCCATCATTTTGTGCTGTGTATTTTGGTCATAACTGGCAAATTCACGATCCATCATTAAGAATGAATGAACCGTCTCATGGTAAATAGCTACTATTTGAAATAAATGACTGGTACCAGGCAGAGTAGAAGCATTCAATCGAATTTCAATATGCATCTGACTGTTCCCATCTCCAGTTGGTGGCATTGTACGAGCATGCACCGGTTGATTTTGGCTATTAACAATCATTTTTACTTCTGTAAAATCAAGATTCTGCACCTGTTCAGCATCTACAAATAAGTGTTTTACATGTTTGTTTATCTTATTCTTAAAATTCTCCTTCATCAAATTCTTAATAACATTTACCAGGCATGGAGATTTTACATTATTAAAAGTAATATCATCATCAGCGATCATCACTACCGGGTTCTTCACAGGCTTGGGTATACTCGGCAGACTTACTCCTCCGGGACCACCGCTGTGAGGTATTGCATCGCTGGGGCCTATATATGTACCTCCGCCTCCTGCAGGAGGGGCAGCGGTCATGTCGTCACACCAACCCATGTTGAGAGAAAAAGTGCATACTGTGCCGGTCTCTACTTTTCTATCATACTGACAATGGCAGGGATAATCCGTTACCGTTTCTATCTCGTAGGTCGTTACACAAGTTTGTTCAACGTTACGAACGCATTGGTTTATCAGTTGAATTCTACCATTGGCTGCTATACTGTCTCGTACATAAGGAATAGGAAACGCCTGTATTAACTCGTTATCAAGGTTGTACAGTTGGAGTACACCTTTAAAGGATTTATCACTGATATACTCTCCATCCGGAATATAGCGGTATATAAATCCATAGAACCCATCCTCATATTGTGATAGCACGAGGTTCTCAAAATAATCAGGAGAGTGATCGGGTAAACGAAAAGTATAATTAAGAATGCCGCTATCAGGATCGCTATATTTGAAAAAGGCATCGGTAACTTCGATGCTGCTAACTCTTCCGTTGGCTGCTTTTTTCTGAAGTTTTGAAAGCAGGTCTTTGGCGACAGAATCATGATCAACATCTGTTAATGTAATTTTCTTCTGATCGGATGTTTGCGAAACTATAAGAGCTTCAGGATCGCACGATGAGCCCCACAATAACAGAATCGCTAAAATGACGGATAGATGTTTTCGCATAGGATATGGCTTAGGTAAAAAACTTTCACAACGGATCGGGTATACGAAGGGGCTCCCTCTGCGAAAAAAATCAACTACACTGCCCCTAGGTATAGATCAAAACTAACGAGGCGGGGCTGCGAAGATCAATAAAGACATCACGCAAGGCAGCATAGATTAAATACAGGGAATACTCTCGGTATATATACCGATTAAAGAAGTTTCAACTTCTAATATGAGTGATGAAGAAAGTAAAAGGCTTGATTAAATAAGATGTCTTGCTTAGCCAACAACGGGTCTTTGCTTCCTATACTTGCGCGCATTCCATAGAGCTTCTCTGCGAATGGCGTGATGTATACTGGCGTTGACCTCATAGCCAATCAGCAGCACCACGGTAACAAGTTGAATCCATACCATTAGCGCGATCAGCACTCCGATGGAACCATATACTTTATTGTAGGTAGCAAAGTTGGTAACGTAATACGAAAATCCATACGACACAGCCAGCGTAAGAAATGTAGCAATCAACGAACCGATAGAAAAGAAACGCCAGTTGTAATGAATAGCCGGCCCGAAGTAATAGAGTGTAGATATAGCCAGGAAGAACACAGCAAACATGACCAGAAAGCGCAAGGCAAACAGCAGGAACACCGTGAAGTTATCAATATGCAGCCACTCAAATTGCTCGATATAGTCTAACATAAACTGACCAACAACCAGCAACACAATAGCCAACAGCACCACAAAGGCCAGGTTGAAAGTAAGCCCTGTGGCTATCAGTCTTGTTTTTAAACCGCTGCGTCTCTCAATAGTTCTGTAGCAGGCATTAAAGGCGCGCATCAGTGAAAGTGTACCGTTGGTAGAAAGATATATAGAGAACACAAAACCCAACGACAACAAGCCACCCCGTTGGTTACTGACTATATCCATTACGGTAGGCGAAACCACATCGAACATCGATGCCGGCATCATCTCTCCTAAAAATTGTAATATACTCTCGCGTGTTATCTCCGGAAATAACGGAGTGATGTAGGGAATGAGCGTAAACAAGAAGATGATAGCCGGAAATATAGCCAGTATAAAATTATAGGCAACACCATTGGCGCGGTCCATAATTTCATCTTCCCACAAGTTGAGTATAAATAACTTTATTATTCTATACAGCGATATATTCTCATACCTTTTAAACCGCACCTTCTTCAGCCAGGCAATTATATGACCGCCCAGAGTCCACTGCAAAAAAATACGTTTATACCTGTATCTCATTTAAAAAATGGCGCGAGTATATCTTCCATAGCCTGAGGTGGGCGGCATGGACGATTGGTTGCTTTATCAACAAATACCAGCAGGGTTTCTCCCCGGTTTATTAGTCTGTTCTCTTCATTAAAGATCTCGTATTCAAACTTGATCTTTATCGATGGCTTCTCGCGAATGGTCGTTACAATTCGCAGCAGCTCATCGTATCGCCCGGGCGCCAGGTACTTCGAATGATTTTCGAGCACCGGCATAATTATACCCATCGCTTCTATTTCCTTATACGAAATGCCCAGTTGACGTAAACTTTCTACGCGGGCCACTTCATAATACATGGCATAAAATCCATAGTATACATAACCCATCTGGTCAGTCTCTCCATAACGCACACGGATTTTTGTTTCTGACTGATACATCGGCTATCGTTTTTCCCTCAAGGCAGCACCTTTTTGCTGTTCAATGGTAAGTGCTTTCTGATAGCGGGCTGCATTTTTCATGTGCTCTTCGTAACTGTTTGTAAAGTTATGGTTACCCGAAAAATCTTCTTTCGCACACATATAGTAATAATTACTCGGAGTATAATTCAACACTGCATTAAGCGAACGGATCTCCGGCATGTTGATCGGTCCCGGAGGCAAGCCCGGATACATATAGGTGTTATAGGGCGAATCAATTTGCTTGTGCACATTTAACACACGCTTCAAGGTAAAATCACCTACAGCAAACACCAGCGTTGGGTCTGCCTGCAGTGCTATACCTTTCTTGAGGCGATTCATATATAAACCTGCAATGATCGGAGCTTCAGCGGCATTGATCGTTTCGGCCTGAACGATAGATGCCAGCACAGAAACTTCTATCGGTGTAAGCCCAACTTCCTTTGCTTTTTCTTTACGCTCTTCTGTCCAGAAATTTTCATACTCACTATGCATGCGCTCGATCAGCGCCTCGGGTGTTACGTTGTAATATACTTCGTATGTATTCGGAATAAACATGGCCATTACATTATCCTTGGTAAAGCCATAGGAGTTATGCATGGCAAACTTGATAAGCGCTGCTTCAAATTCTTCGGGCTTCATGCCCAGGTTCTTTGTAATTCTTTCTGCCAGTTCCGGAATTAAACGCACATTGTTGAACGTTACCTTTACCGGCTCCTGCTTACCGGATCGCAGAATCTTTAGTGCCTGAATGTTCGTCATGTTGCTGCGCAAAATATAGCGGCCCGGTTTCAACTCACTGGCATAGCCCGTGAGCTTGGCCAGGAAGCTGAACGAAACAAGATCATTCACAATTCGGCCTTCATGAAGTTTTCGCTGAATGTCTTTAAAGGTCGAGCCCTCTTCAACAATGAGCAGGCGATCGTCCATACCTACCAGAATATTCGGTGTATAGACGATCTGATAGGCGTAATAACTAAAAGAAATTCCCAGGATCGCTACCAGGAGAAATATGATGAGACGTTTATTCGGCTTCATAAAAAAATATGAGCTTCAAAAATAATAAAAACGGCCTCAACCTCCCGCAGGAACAACTTTTGATTTCTAACGAATCTCTATCTTTAACAAACGAATGGCTGCAGAATTATTAAAAATACATCCTCAAAATCCGGAGGCGCGCAAGATCAATCACGTGGTTGATGTATTGAAAGAAGGAGGAATTATCGTGTACCCCACCGATACGATCTATGGAATAGGGTGCGACCTGATGAACCGTAAATCGATCGAACGGCTTTGTCATATTATGAACATCAAGCCACAAAAGCTCGACCTGTCTTTTATCTGTAATGATCTGAGTCACATTTCAGAATTTGCCAAACGGATTGATACACCTGTATTCAAGATTTTAAAGAAAGCATTGCCCGGTCCGTTCACATTTATTCTCGAATCGAGCAGCCGTGTGCCCAAGATATTGGATGTAAACAAAAAGACGGTGGGTATACGTATACCTGATCACAATATACCGCGCACTATTGTAGCACAGTTGCAAAATCCGCTCATCACTACTTCCATCAAAGATGACGATCACATCAAAGCCTATACTACCGATCCGGAAGAGATTTATGAAGATTTTAAAAATGCTGTGGATATAGTGATTGATGGCGGCATTGGCGGCAACGTTCCTTCTACGGTTGTGGACTGTACAGCCGATGAAATAACAATTATCCGGCAGGGACTTGGTGATATCGATCAATACTTATAGCTATTTTTACTTAGCCAATTAATACAAAAGCCCATGACACGATATGTTTTAGTTTTTCTGTTTGTTGTTTCATTTACCACTACACAAGCACAGGATTATCAGCGCCTTTTTATAGCAGAAGATTTTACACCCGAAAATATTTTTACCAACAACATTGAAGGGCCATGCTTCGATAACGCGGGTAACCTGTACGTTGTAAACTATCAGAAGGATGGAACCGTGGGTATAATTACTCCCAAGAAAGACATGTCGGTGTTTATTACGCTGCCACAGGGAAGCACCGCCAACAGCGTAAAGTTTGATAGCAAAGGCAATATGTACCTGGCCGATTTCAGCGGGCACAATGTGTTGAAGGTAAATATGAAATCGAAGAAGGTATCGGTATATGTACACAACGATGCATTCAATCAGCCTAACGATATATGCATCAACCGTCATAACCAGTTGTTTGCTTCTGATCCTAACTGGAAAGAAGGCACCGGTAAAATCTGGCGTATCGACAAAAAAGGTAAAGCTGTTTTGCTGGACGATAAGATGGGCACCGCCAATGGTATAGAGTTGAGTCCGGATGAAAAGATACTCTATGTAAATGAAAGTGTGCAGCGAAAGATCTGGGCGTTTGATGTTGATGCAAAAGGCAACATCTCTAACAAAAGACTTTTTGCAGAGTTTCCGGATTTTGGTTTTGATGGCATGAAGTGCGATAAGGAAGGCAATCT
>NZ_DATCSD010000156.1:0-2021 GCF_036568665.1 Ohtaekwangia sp.
AGCTGGCATGGCAGCCGTGTTATCGAAGCCAGGTATATATAAAGCTTCAGGTGCTATAGGGCGCTGGTTTATGAAATATATACCCGTGCTGGTGAATAATAAACTTAACCCATGGTATAAACAGCGTGAAATGCCCGCTGTACCGAAGCAATCGTTTAACGAATGGTATCACCAGAATCGCAAGCAACATGGAAAGCAGGGATAAGATACTGAACGCTCTCAAAAAGAAATTTTCGGATACACCGGCTGCGTTGCCGGTATTGAAAACCTATAGTCAAAGTTCCATCGATCTTGTTGAGAAGTTTGAGTTTGTGCTCCGTGGTATAGGCGGCAGAACCGTACGCGCCAATACCATACACGAGATCAACGAATATATACGGCAGGAATTTGCCGATGCCAAACGCATTGTTTCATTGACGGATGGCGTGAACGGTACACCTATCACTCCCGATATAGATCCGCATACTTTTGCCGATGTAGACCTGATTATACTGCAGCCGCACTTTGCCGTAGCTGAAAACGCAGCCGCCTGGATTACTGCCGAGCGCATGGGCGACCGTGCCTTACCTTTTATAGCACAACATATAGCATTGGTAGTTTATACCGATAGCATTGTACACACCATGCACGATGCCTACAACAAAATCAGCAATGCTAATTATCCCTTCGGTACATTTATAGCCGGTCCTTCCAAAACGGCCGATATAGAGCAATCGCTGGTGTTGGGTGCCCATGGGCCTAAGAGTATGACGGTGTTTTTAATTTCGAAGTAATTATTAGTGGTGTTAGATGTTCTATCCGACACCAGTACAAGCTGACCCGAGTGCAGCTCGAGGCACAGTTATCGCGACATTTCCTCTCGATAAATTTCGATCTATCAAATGAAAAAAAATCTTTCACTATTCCTCTTACTCTTCCTGGTTTCAGGTTGTGTCACAAAAAAGGTTGGTGTTAAATTCTTCTTTGAAGAAAATGCCATCTCCCTTCGGGATAATTTTTCCGTATCTATTGTCATAGATAGTGATACAGTAAGGTGTAAAGTAAATAAAGGTGGTGTTGAAATTCCGAAGGCTTATGTAAATAAAGAAACGCCTGCAGCAATTGTATTTGAAACGGACAATCAAGCCTTCACGATTAATGTTCCTGATGCACGCTCTTTATATCCTGATCAGGACATGGTCTGGATTTTTGGAGTAGACCAGAGACCTTTTAATCCTGTAATCGGTGCACTTTCAATGGAAGAAATCCAGGCTGACTCAATTACAAAGGAGGTCTTTTATCTGAAGCTTGACCCTCAGGAATCTGGTGATGGGTTGATGTTTATTTCCAAGCAATAAAAACATATAGATAAAAAAGTTTCGTCTCCGCAGAGTCTCCCGCTTCGGGGACTCTGTCGGAAGCATGCTAGTATTAGCCTTGCTATCCATCGTTGCTAACAGAACTGCGATTACTTTACCCAAGACGCAGAGTCCTTTACGAGACTCTACTGTAAAATTGCGGCTGTACGCTTGCGGTAGTTGCCTTCTAAATATCTCACAGCTCACAACTCAAAGCTCACAACTTACAACGGTGCCTCAATCCGCATCATTCTTCCACTGTTCTGTTAGCGCATAAGAGGCTTCTATCAGTTGCATCAATCCTTCGTAGGCAAAGATATAGTCGGCACGTTTTTGTTCGGTCCAGTTGCCGGCTTCGCGGCTGCCGAGCGTGAGTTTAAGCATATCCCATAAAATTATATGGACGTTATCGGCATCGTGGGTGCTGCAAAATTCGCGAACGATGTGTTGTATGCTTTTTAGATCGTTAGCGTCAAGTTTGCCGAAGGGTTGATCGATTTTCATAGTTGTTCTTCGTTATGGCGGCAAATAGCGTTTCTGTGAAAGCATATAGTGCCCACCCGAAGGGAATCATATCCGGCATAAATGGATAATTTAGAATTATATTCTATTTTTAATGCCATAAGATTTGCTACATGACAAACGATACCCGCACCGTACACCAGGGAAGAAATGTAAAACGCT
>NZ_DATCSD010000157.1:0-23743 GCF_036568665.1 Ohtaekwangia sp.
TTAGACTTTCTGCTTTCACTCCAAGCTATATTTTTCGTTATCTTTCGGCACGAAATATTTTTTAAATGCCTAAAAAGAAAAAAGTTGCAATCCTCTATGGAGGTCGCTCGGTGGAGCATGGTGTATCAATTAACTCAGCCCGCAATATTTTCGAGTATATCGACAAGAAGAAGTTTGAACCGGTAGCCATTGGTATCAGCACAAAAGGCCGGTGGTATCTCACCGAAGGTGTAAGCAAGGAAATTGAAAAAGGCGAAGCACTGGCACTCGCGCTCGATCCGGTAAAGCCGGGCTTCATTGTATTGAAGGGCAGCAAACGCTTTGAGGTAGATATTATATTCCCGGTACTTCACGGTACAGATGGTGAAGACGGAAGCATACAAGGCATGATCAAAGCTATAGATCTTCCGATGGTAGGCACGGGCGTACTCGGTTCTTCCATGGCAATGAATAAAATTGTATCGAAGCGATTGTTGAAAGAAGCCGGACTTCCGGTAACCGATTTTCTCGCGTTTCGCTTTGATCAGAAAGACAAGATCACCTTCAACTCTATTGCCAAACAATTAGGCACACCTTTCATGGTAAAGTCCGCCAGCCTGGGTTCATCCGTGGGTGTATCCAAGGTGAAGAACAAGAATGATTTCAAGAAGGCAGTAGAAGAAGCATTCAAGTACGATGACGAGATGATCGCAGAAAAATATGTGAGCGGTCGCGAAATTGAATGTGCTATATTGGGTAACTACCCGGCAGAAGCATCGTATCCCGGTGAAGTAGTAATCAGCAAAAATTATGAGTTCTATACTTTCGATGCTAAATATGTAGACCCGGAAGCGGTGCGTATCGATGTGCCGGCCAAGTTACCCAAAGCTATAGCAGAAAAGATCCGGAAGGCATCCGTAAAAGCATTTGAAGCATTACACTGCGAAGATTTTTCGCGCATCGATCTGTTCCTGGATAAAAAAGGAAACATCTATGTCAACGAGATCAACAGTATACCGGGCTTTACAAACTCCAGTATGTACCCGGTAATGTGGAAAGAACGCGGCATAAGTTTCCCTGACCTGATTACCCGGCTACTCGACCTCGCACAGGAACGTTACAACCGAGGTAAGCGCATTGAACGTGGATTCCAGTCAGGATTGAAGTTCTGATTACTGTATATTTGCTGTAACTATCCTATTCGAAATGAAATTCAGTCTTGGCAAATTTACTCCTAATACACTGGGAGGCATTCTACTCAGTCTGGCGCTGGCACTTTCCATCATTGTAGTGCTGATAGCGCTATACTTTTTTATTTATTTGCCGAAAGTTACCAATCACCTGGAAAGTATTACGGTGCCAAACATCGAAGGCATGAAGGTATCGGAGCTGGAAGATTTTCTGCTCACTAAAGATCTTCGCTACGAGATCAGCGACTCTTCGTATTCTTCCAAGTATCCACCCCTTACGGTATTAAAACAATATCCGCATCCCGGGGCGAAAGTAAAAGAAGGAAGGAAGATCTTTATATCCGTAAACCGCATTGATGCGCCAACGGTACCCCTACCGAACCTGATTGATGGATCGGTGGTAAATGCCGATGCCGTATTAACCAGCAACGAACTGAAACGCGGCCGCATTATACTCGTAGCAGGGCCATTCAATGTAGTAAAGGAAATGAAGTATAAAGGTGCACACATTGAACCCAACGTGCGCGTACCAAAAGGAGCGGTGATCGACCTCGTGGTAATGGATGGTGGCAATGGCAGGGGCTTCCCGATGGAAGACATGACGGGACAGGATTTTGAGGATGCCAAAGTATACATTCTGGGTGCAAACCTGAATGTAGGCACGGTAAAAGTTATAGGCGACACCGTAGGCATAACACCGGTTATATTAAAACAAATACCGGAGCCTGGAGAAACAATAAAGGCAGGTGATGTCGTTGATCTATGGATAGGCGCACCCGGAACCGAACCCCTTGATGAATGATCAATAAAAAAATTGACAGTACGTTACGCATCATTTTAAAGATATACCGGACTGACAGGTTCTGCAGTCCGCTTACTACACTTGTATTTATATTACTGCTTACCGTTACAACGGATAGCCTGGGGCAACTCACCCGCGAACCTGTACAACGAAGAGCCGCCATACGTAATACCTCCTCTCCTGCCGGCCGCAAACAAAGTACATTACCCTTACAGCTTCCCTTCTGGGATGATTTCTCTTTTACACCTATCGATGATCCTGCCGATACTACTGCAAATTATCCCCTGGATTCTATCTGGGTTAACAGTGAAAATGTCTGGATCAACCAGGGTGTTGGTGTACATGCGCCCAGCCTGAACGTTGCAACCTTTGACGGATTGAACTCGCTCGGCCTTCCCTACTCCGATGTAATTCTTGCCAATGGTCTTCGCGATAGCCTTACCTCGCAGCCGATCGATTTGAGCCCGACCGCTGTATCGCTGGCGGAAAGAAATTCTGTGTTCCTGAGTTTCTTCTATCAATGGCAAGGCAACGGTGAGCCGCCCGACAAAAATGATTTCTTCCAACTGGAATTCAAGAACAGCTCGGGTGCCTGGGAGATTATGATGACGATCTATCCGAAAACCAGTATGAGTCGTACGGAGTTTTATGACACGATCATACAGGTGCCGTTTGATAATGATCGCTTCTTCTACGATGCGTTTCAATTTCGCTTCGATAACTTCGGACGCAAGTCCGGCCCGTTCGATACCTGGAATCTCGACTATATATACTTCGACAAGAACAGAACGCTCGCCAGCATGTCGTTTCCCGATCGTGCACTGGCTTCTCAACCAACACAGTTATTTGGCAGATATACTGCTGCTCCACTCGAACACTTTCGCAAGAGCACACCCTTTGATAGTATAGAGTTTGATGTAAAGAATCTAAAGACTTCTGCTACCGAGATCGCGATCGGGTATAATACATATATGACTTTTCGAAATTATACCGGTGGATCGGCATTGGCAGATCATACTATACTCTATAGCACAGGCGGTGTTGGCCCCAACGGAGGTTTGATGGATCCGCTCGAACGTGCCGTGGTAAGAATGGAAACAACTCCCAATCCTAACGACACACAACAATTCAACCCCGCTGCTGATTCCATCGATATCTTTTTAAAGATTAACGTAACGAGTGGTGATTTTCAGGACTCCGGTCGCCCCGGTTTTCTGCCAGTCGATTTTCGTATCAACGATACATTGACTACCGACTATAAACTGAAAGATTACTATGCGTATGATGATGGCACAGCCGAATACTCTGCGCGCCTTAATACTACCAGCGACAGACTTGCCTATGCATTTAATATGCTTACGGATGTAGTGGATACATTGATAGGATTTGATGTTTACTTCCCGGACTTCGGTTTGTCTACCGACCCCACGGTAGATTTCCAGATATATGATGATAACAATGGCATGCCGGGTGATCTGTTATATACTATATCCAGCTATACCTTGGTCAAACAGGGTGTTATCAATAAATTCCAGCACATTAAAGTACCGGAGGTTGTGCGTGTACGAAACCGCTTCTATGTAGGCTATACTTCTCCCAATGTTCGTATAGGGTTGGACTGTAACAATGATACAGGCGACAGAATGTATGTAAATGTAGGCGGTGGCTGGTATCAGAACACCGATGTAGTAGGAAGCCTGATGATACGCCCGGAGTTTGGCAAAGGAGAAGATAATCCTGTAGGTATACCGGAAGATCCTTCATTACTCGCTACCTATCCTAACCCGAACAATGGTGAATTTTATATGGATCGCGCGTGGGAAGTATTACAAGTAATAAGCGTTTCAGGCCAGTCGATACGATTTACGGCCGAACAGGCAGACGATCGCCAGAAGATAACACTTCAGCAAACTATACCGGGATTATACCTGATCCGCGTTAAAAAAGGTACAACGCTTTCAGCTCAAAAGATCATTGTACGATAAGGTATATATAGTGTAGTCTTATCAGGCTATGTTATCTCGATCAGTAATGGCGTGGGGCTAAAGCTCAGTATAAAAATGAGCAGCGCTATCCATCCCAATATAATTCGTTTGGAATCCAATCGCTCCTCTATTTCTGAAGGAGGATGCTGTATACCTACAAAACGACTTACAATAAAGCCGAAGAGCAACCATCCGGAGTATCCTTCTGCCTTCGGAAATATCCAGCTGATAATAAACTGAACAGCAAACATCAGCAACGCATACATAACACGATCGCGGGCCGATAATCCCAAAGCACCAAAGCAGCTATAGTAAAACAAAACGATCAGTGGCACCATCCACACCAAATAACTCTGCGGCAGATTCGGCTTTACGAGGCCCAGCCCGGAGTAAAATACCAGTGCTATAAAAAAGACAGTGGCGATCAGTTTGTGTCCGCGTCCTCCGAACAATCCATACGTAACGTGCCCTCCGTCCAGTTGTCCTATAGGAAGTAAATTCATGCACGTAAAGAACAGCGCTATAAATCCCGCCAGCAGAAACGGGTAGTGCATCATCTCATGCGGATTGGGGATGCGCGATTTATCCGTTACAAAAAATTCGCATAGCTGGTATAGCAGGCTCGGGCCGATCTGCAGATCCAGTGTATTTCCCTTGGTGAACTCGGGAGTATATACATGCTTGGCATAATCCAACCCATACTGTTTATACTCCGGGTGAAAAGTATATATATACTCTGCTGGAGGCAACGTAGCATAGCCATAGATGATCACCGCGAGCGCCACAACAAACCCGGCCACCGGTCCGGCCAGGCCTATATCAAAATGCTGTTTATTAGAACGCACACGTTCTTCAATGCGTATCACCGCGCCCAGCGTTCCGATAGAAGGTATAATCGGGTTGGGAGGAAAAGGTATATAGAACGGAAGCGATGCCCGGATTTTATGATATAGCGAAGTAAAATAATGTCCGAACTCATGTACCGTTAGTATCAGCAGGAACGGAACGGAAAACTCCATTCCCAATGCAAAATCAGCCCAGCTATAGTTTGTATTAAACCCTATACTATCTTTCGTATAGGCAAATATACTTTTGCCATAGCACCACTCAGCACCGGCCAGTGTAGTAGTAATAAACGTGGTAATAAACAGCCCCGCCTGCAGTAAAGCTCTTTTCGTTTCTTTAGTCATTGAAGTAATCGATTATCACATCCGGAGTAACCACGTGCACAGTTTGAATTCCTAACGCTTTCGCTCCGGCAATGTTATCTGCATTATCATCGAGAAAAAGTGTTTCGTGTGGTTGCAGTCCGTTCTCATCCAGCACCTGCTCAAATATATCGGCATCCGGTTTCCGCTTCTTCATCAAATGCGAGTAGTACGTTTTATGAAAATAACGATCGAGCGACTCCTCCTGAAAATGCGGCAACAGAATTTTATCATTTATATAGTTCAGATGTATAGTGTTGGTGTTACTCAGCAGGTATACATTGAATTTGTTTTTCAGGCTCAGCAGTAAATCCAGTTTTTCTTTCGGTATACCCCGCAGCATGGCATTCCAGCTTGCATCGAGTACATCATCGCTGGCCTGTACATTATATAGCTCACGTACAAAAGCGCGGAACGTATCATCATCAATCAGTCCCTTTTCATAATCCAGAAAGCCGCGCGAGCTGACAAAGAGCTCCTTTACCTTTTCCTTTTTTAATCCCGATATATCGGAGAAAGATTGTAAGGTATGATCCACTGAAAGATCCAGTATAACACCACCCAGATCAAAGATCAGATTTTTAACAGAAGATGCCTGCGCCACAGAACTTTATAAGTTGGATAATGGTGCTAAAATAAGAAAAGGTTATCATCTGCCGATGACTTTTCTTTTTGACGGTTCAGCCTGTCCTTCTATTGTATTAACATCATAAAAAAACCTCTGGCTTTACACCAGAGGCTCGATTTTCCGAACGGGTACTTTTGCCTTTGCCACGCTCAGATCATCTGTGGAAGTATTATTTGAAAGAGATGGTCAGTTCGCTAACATCTTTTGGATTGTAAGGGCTCAGTGCATCAAGACGTTTCGCCAGCACATCCCACTTGGCACCCGGTGATGTTCCTCCGGAAATAAAACCTTGTGTGTTGTTGAAGTAACCCGGTGCTGATGTAGTAGAGAGATAAGCAGCCAGCGCGTTCTGATCGATACCAGGCCATACAGCCGTGATCTCTTTAGTCAATACATTTTTGATGGAGTATTCTTTCAGCAACACGGTGCGATCATCGCTATCCAGTGTGCTGGGAGGTAAACCTACTTCTGCAACACCAATGTTATCAGGATCGCTGCCCGAAGCAACAAACGCCCAGTCAAAACCTGTAGTGCCGGATAACAGTACTGCGTTCGGGTGATTGCTATTGCCATATACATCTACTACATCACCTTTCTTACCGGCAAACATTTGCAGGGAGCTGATAGAATAAGGATCTGTTAACGGACTGGCTAGTGGCAGACCAGCGATGCGTACTTGCATTTCGGCATCATAACCGTGTTCACCAAATTCGCTATAGTCTATACGGAAGATGGCATCTTTAGCATTGGCATTGGTGATGCGATCGCAGTTATAGGGTTTAATGATCGCTATACCTTTTACCTTCGAAGTTTTGTTCCAGAAAATCTGCAGGGCCTTACCGCCATCTGCCTGACCTTCTGACTCTGCATCGGTAATAGTAAGGGCATAATCCCAGTCAGCACCTTCGAATGATACATCAGACGAAACCACCAGGTTCTTTACACGCTGGTCATCATCGCCAACATACGTGATGGACATTACACGATCAATTTTATACCGGCGGATGCCTGCTATAAATTGTTCTACCAATATCGAAGAAGCTTTACCTACAGCAATGAACGTTCCGAGATTGATATATATATCGTTACCTTTTACCGTATCGCCTTCTACCCGGCCACCACTCAATCTTCCGTTAGCAGAACTGTTGCTGATAGAAGCCGGTATATCTACGCTGAAGGTTTCAGGAAGTATACTATCCTGCGACTTTTCATCCTGGTTCGTCTCACAGGCAGTAAACATGATTGAAAGCGCAAGCCCCATGATCAAGACAATGGAAACACGTTTTGCAGTCTTCATTTTTTTGGATTTTAATGTTGTGTTCATTTGGTTTCTCTTTTGGTTAGCAGGATTATTTCCCGCTGTTCAATCCTAGAACACAGCCAACTTCAGATACCCTTATGCCCCCGTGAGAAAAAAAAATAAAAAATATCAGAACCGCGATTTTCAGGGAAATTTCAAAGGAAAGCAGCTCGTAATTAAAAGAGATTGCATTTAGTCCCTCTCAGAAGAAAGGCTAGGGTGAAGTGCTATTGCACAACAGTCGTATCCGCTACAACGGTAGATACAGCAAAGAAACCGATCGCACCCTCGCTAAGGTTAGTGGTGGTATTGTCGCGCTGCACATCAAATATACCGCCTCGCCATTCCGTTTCAGAAAGCATGGAACGAAGAAACTCTTTATAAGCAGTGCTCATGGAATATTTTCTGCGTATGATGGTGGAACCTGCCGGAAAATAAAAATCTTCCTTATCCGGTTTATAGATTTCGTTTACATCGATCGTCTTCAGATCATAGTATATCAACTCACCGCTGCAATCACTGCCTGTGCAGGCACTCGTATTTTGCCACGATATTGCATGCTCAATATAGTTAGGTGACTGACCTTCCGGATTCAACACGAGTTGATAGCCGCTACCTGCTGCTGCATAGTGTAATATACTCAGTGCCTCTACCGGCACGGCACTATCGCTGGCTGTATATTCCTTTTCATTATACAGTATATGAAGGGTATATACTTTATCCGTCACGGCTCGCATCAGCGGAGTATAATATTCTCCGGAACCTGCCGGTAACTCTGTCAAGGTATATAGAGTGGTTTCATCACTGATCGTAACAGTGGCACCACTTACTGGCACTGGTGTTTCATTCTGTGTTTTATAGGGATGCGTAAGTCTTACCAGGTGATTGGTATTCTCATTGGTAAGTATACTTTCCACCACAATCAGGTTGGTGTCTTCCGATTTCAAAGGCAGATCGATCGCCTCCTCGCACGAGAGCGAAACAAACAATAATATCATTCCCAATAATCGCTGTGTTCTCATAACCATCTGAAATTATAGGCAATGGAAGGTGTGAACCGAAACAGGTAATACTGCGAAGTAACACGGTTACCATCCGATACATCGGAAGGTATTTTAAAATCTCCGTTGCTGTTCTCTGTTTTATTATAGTTTACAAAGAGCGCATTCTTTCGTCCGTATACATTAAAGATGGAGAACGAAAGACTATGCCGGAATCGCTTCTCCGGATTTTTGTTAAGCTTTACAGTAGCCGAAAGATCAAGGCGATGATAATCCGGCAGACGATCATTATTCTTCTGACCATAGATCGGCACTTCTTCACCATTATACTGATAGAAACTTACCGGTGATGAGAAGGGCGAGCCTGTAGAATATACCCAGTTCATGCCGAGGTTCCAGCGCAGCGACAGATCGTATGCCACCATAATATTTACCTGGTGCGGCCGATCATAAAACGCATTATATACTTTACCACCATTTATATCGGCAAACTTTCGCTGTGCCCGCGAATAGGTATACCCTACCCAGCCACGCAAACGTCCTTCATCTTTCTTTGCCAGTAATTCTATACCATACGCTGTAGCCTGGCCAAAGCGAAGCTCACGTTCCAGCAACGGGTTCAATAAGGTTTCGGCATGCGCGTTATAGTCAATCTGGTTATACATCTTTTTATAAAACGTTTCAGCTGTAAAAGATGTACCTATATCCTGCCACGAACGATAATATCCCAATGTAACCTGGTCGGCCTTCTCCGGTTTTATATTGATGCTGCTGGGTAACCAAACCTCCAACGAAGTAAACGGGCTGATAGAGTTCGAGATCAAGTGTACATTCTGCACGTTGCGCGCATAGCTTGCTTTCAATGAAGCATGATCGTTCAGCATATAGCTCAGCGTGAGGCGCGGCTCCAGGTTTACAAACTGTTTATAGTCATCGCCCTTCGCATAATAGAGTGTATCAACCGGATTGTGGTTTTCATCAAATACATATTCAAATGCTTCACCGGTGTTAGACCACACCGAGAAACGCAAGCCATAATTTACTCCCCAGCGATCGTTGAGCTTCACTTCGTGATTACCATAGAGCACCAGCTCTACCGAATTGCGCACAGAAAGTGTGGGCAGAAAAGATATAGTGGTATCCGACTGCAGATTGCCCGGATTAAAAGTATATCCATTTACACCCAGCCCGAACGTTAACTCATTTTCCGGACGGATGAAATAGCTGAAATCGGATTTTACATTGAAGTTAGAGATGTGCGAGTTCCAGCGTGTGTTCGTAGCTACATCGGTATATAAAAAATAATCATAGCCCGCTATCGCTACCGTTGTGTTCATAAACAAGCGATCACTGAACAAGTGATTCCACCGAAGTGTACCGGCCGTGTTGCTCCACGTCAACCCGTTGTTGCTGTCGAAGTAATGATCAGCACCGGTATATAGCGAGAAGAGTATACGGTTTTCCGGGTTGATCTTTACATTTACTTTAGTAGTGAAGTCGTAAAAATCAAATTGCTTTACATCATTATTAATGCGTTGAAAGATCCACTTCAATGTAGACGCTCTTGCCGAAACCAGAAATGAACTCGCGCTCTTTCGAAAGGGTCCCTCCACGCCTACTTTCGTTGTGATCAGCCCTGTACTTCCCCAGGCTTCAAAGCGCTGATCGTTTCCTTTCTTCGTTCGTACATCCAGCACAGACGATAATCTTCCTCCGAGCGAAGCAGGCATATCGCCTTTATAGAGTGTTATATCATTTACAGCATCCGGTATAATAGTAGAGAAAAGTCCGAGCATGTGACTGGGATTATAAATCGGTGCATCATCCAGCAACACCAGGTTCTCATCACGATTACCACCGCGCACATAATAAAAAGTAGAACCGTCTGAATGCAGCTTTACACCCGGTAAAGATTCCAGCGACTTTACAACATCTACTTCACCAAACAATGCAGGGCGTTCTTCTACAGATTTCGGACGTACGTTGGTATTGCTTGCCGTTATCTCCTGTACTACATCCGGCAGCGCATTGCTCACCACCACTTCTTCCAGCACCGGCAGTTCTTCTTTCAAGGCTATATCTTGTTGAATGGATGCGCCGAGCTCCACCGTTGTAGTGCGCTCTTCATACCCCAGAAACGAACTGGATATAGTATATTTCCCTTTGGGAACAGTAATAGAAAAGAAACCGAATGCATTGGTCACCGTGCCGGTTTGCAATTCTTTAAACAACACCGAAGCACCGATCAGCGCTTCGCCACTGCCGGCATCTTTAATCGTACCGCTGAGTGTCACCGTTTGTATACCGGCCTTCTCAATTTTCTTTTCAGGTTTTAAAATGATCTGCCCTTCTACCAAAGTATAGCGTATACCAAAGCGATCCGCCAGGTCGTTCAACACAGCCGGGAGCTTTTTATTCACCGCGGTATATTTGGTGGATTGCTCTGCCTCTATCTTTTTAGGATTATAGGAGAAACGAACGCCTCCCTTTTTCGCAATAGCTTCCAGCAATTCTGCCAGCGAGCCATTTACGTCTACACTGATCGAAACATCGGGTACATTATTCTGGGCATATACCTGCAGGCTCATGCACAGCATGGGTATAGCCAGCCATCGCCAGCATCGTGTTCGCCATACGCACGCCTGAAGGTTTAGCATCCTGCTGCTGTAATTTCGATCTGGTTGCCGTTGATCTTGTATGTAAGATTAAGGGTATTTTCCAGTACGCGCAACACAGCCTCCAGCGACTGATGATCGAACGTAACGGTTACCGCACAAGAGGCCGGTATATCTGCAGCAACGGTAATATTCGCCTGGTATATTCGGTTCAGCGTAGCTATTACGGTGCGAAGGTCTTCTTCTTCAAAAACGATCTTGCGTGTATTCCATGATTGGAAGTTTATATCATCATTTACCTTGCTGCTCAACTGACTCGCCTGGCGACTATATATACCTTTCTGACCGGCTTCGAGTTTTACTTCAGTTTTTAATGCAGGCACTGATAATTTCACCACACCCGTTTCAACTACTACTTCCACTGCGCTGAGACTATCGTATGCCAATACATTGAACGATGTACCCAGCACTTCTACCTGCGCATCGTTTGCCTGTATAATAAAAGGTTTCTGAGGATTGCGTGTTACGTTAAAGAACGCTTCACCTTTCAGCGCTACCGTTCGATTGTCGTCATTATACGATGCACTATAGGAAAGTGAAGAGTGACTGTTCAATGTTACCTGCGAACCATCCGGCAATGATACGGTAAGAGTGTTGGAAGCCGTTTGATACTGTACATCTTTACCCTTCGGTAAAAACTGCAGCACAATCCATCCGGTTACGGCCAGTAAAAGTATACTGGCGGCTATTTTATACCATACTGCAAAGGAACGCGGCTCCAATGTACGCACGTTACTTTCCGACTTTTTCTGCTGTATAGTATTCAGAAAATGATTCCACTCGAGGTCGAGGTCCACCGCACGATCGGTTTCCTTACGGGTATAATGTTCCCTGCTGAGATCAAATAGCTTTTTATATTCCTGATAGTGCTTCTCATTTTCAGGAGCACGCGCAATCCATGCGAGCAATTCTTTCTCCTCATCTGGAGAAGCCTCACTCGCCAGGTAGCGGGTCATCAGTTCTTTTACACTATCGTTGAAATCAGTATTCACACATGTATTCTGTTACGATAACACATTCCATTTGCTTTACCCTTATTCTCTGAACATAAAAAATATCAACATTAAAAATTCGCCCAGATGCTCGCGCAGCACGCTCAGTGCCTTCGACATCTGTGCTTCTACGGTTTTAATGGAAATTCCCATTTTTTCCGCGATCTGTGCATATCGCAGTCCCTCCATGCGGTTCAGTTCAAATACCATCCTGCATTTTTCCGGCAGCGACTGTATCGCCAGTTCAATGCGTTGCTCCAGCTCCGATGTCTCCAGCGAAGTATTTACCTCCGTCAGTTCCTCTTCCCGCACATGATCCAGTATAGTATGCTTCTTCCGGTCGCGAATGTAATTCAGGCTCCGGTTGCGCACGGCAGTATATAAATAGCTTCGGTAATTGGTGTCGGACGGCAGATTCTCGAATTTCTCCCATACAGTAACAAATACATCGTGCACAAGACCTTTGGCCTCATCCCAATCGCCCACATACTTCATGGAAAAGTTGCAGAGTGGCTTGAAGAGCTCGCGAAAAAGTTGCTCGTAGGTATGTAGGTTTTTATCTGCCAAGATTCAATGCCGTCTTTAAGACTTGCAACAATTGAAAAACACTGTCTTAAAGATATAAAAAATATTCTGACCAACAGGCGACAGTAATCCCTTGCAACATTTATTCATGCAGGAGAAATATAGACTTCTCCTGTACAATTACATATATGCCTGAATTATAGGCCGTAAGTAATGGTGCAATAATAGAAACCTCCTACTGCCGGGCCACCCAGGAATGAATGGTAGTAGTGATTGAAGAGGTTGCTCCCTCCTATCTTTACCGATACCGCTTTCCAATGTGAGGTGATCTGCGCATCTACCGTTTGATAGGCCGGTACATTTCCGTTTACCAGGAACGACTGCCAGTAATAATTACTCTGCCAGCGATACGTAACCATAAACCCGAGGTTCTTATATACGCGATCGTTACCTACTGAAAAATTTACGATCCACTCCGGTGTATTGAACCCGTCTTCAAGACCATCGCCACTGGATCTGCGCTGTAGTTTAGCATACGTAAGGTTACCCATAGCGCGGAAGCTGTTAAAGAAAGTATAGCGAAGCCCTATACCGGCTCCATAGTTATAGGCTGTGGTTTTAGAGTTAGTCCACATCCGGTAACGATCCTGTTTCTTTTTCTCGTTGAGATAAAAAGGAATTGAATCCTGGTTGCTCGTCTGCGGAATATTCATTTCCACCTGCGCGATGAAATTATTATAGCGGTTATAGTAAAAATCAACATCTACCTGCAAGTCTTCTTCGAGCATCAGTGCACGATAGCCTACTTCGATAGAACGTATCTGCTCCGGTTGCACATAGGTATAATCGTTCTTTACCAATAGATTTTTATTCTTGATTATAGCATCGTTCCTGCTCAAATCATTTTTGTTGATGTCGTTGATAACAGCAGCCTGAAATGCATCGATCGAAGCACGCTTATAGGCATTCTCAAATATACCAGACGACATTACCGGCAAACCTCCCACACGTTTCACACCACCGCTGTTCACATTGGAGAAAGCCTCGAACACACTGGGAAAACGATAGCCATTCTGATACGACAACCGGATGTGATGTTGATTGGCAGGCGAATATACCGCAGTAAATCGCGGGTTCCATTTCAATGAATAGTACTCATTCTTATCAGCACGCACAGTAGCACTTACCTTCAGCTTTTCGCGAATGGTTTTGGATGCCTGTATAAATCCTCCGGTTTTGCTATAGAGTAAATTAGCGCCCGACTCCGTGGGGTTAATAAAATAATTACCATCGGGTATAATAATATAGGTACGATGATCAAAGCCTGTGAGTAATTCTATACCGGTAGTATTGCGGAGAGATTGCAGCAGTGAAGTTGTAAGATTATACTGTCCTTCTACATGCAACATGCGCGATTGTACTCGCAGTGCCGCACCATAATCCCAGTTGTTGATATCACCGAGTTGCTTGATCAACGTGTTGAACTGCGATGTGCCCGGTTGTGGTCGCCCGTTATCACTATAGGCGCGCGCTGTTCGGTGTGCATCTGCAACCGATTCTCCGGCAGCTATAGCATTGTTATAGCCCGTGGTATAATCAGCAAACCACTTATCGTCTGACTTAAATGATTTATCAATGTTCTCGGCCATGGAGCGTGCGTTATAGGATTTACCGGTGTTCTCCATGTTCAGGTAGGCTGTGAGTTGTAAAGCTTTGGAGCGATACGCAAGGCCATGTTGCTGCAGTTGATAATCTTCCAGGCGGAAACGATTGGCGCGCTGGTATATATTATCCAATCGCGCGAAGCGATAAGTATAGATCAGTTTCTTATCAGGAGCAAAAGCATAGTGAATGGCAGCATCGCCCTTTAGGTTATGAATGCTATAGTCTACTACCTGCTTTTCATAATAGCCGGTGCGGGCCACTACGTAGTTCTTACCATTAAGCGCAAGCGTTCTGCGATTGGCCGATTCATTACCATACGAATTTACCGGGTCGGCTGCAGGATTATCGGCTCCGAATAAACCGGTGCTGCTGTTGGCATTGCCATTCAAATCATGGTGATCGTCAGCAATCCAATCCATACCCGTGGTATAGGTACCGTTGATCTTGAAAGCCAGTTTTGAATTGATAGCCTTTGCCCAGCGAAGACTTGTTTCAGAAAATATCTTGGCGCCTCCCTGCACATGAATACGATTCACTCCGGTTTTCTGCTGCAGACTTATACCTTGTGAGGTGAACGGATCTTTCGTTATAAGATTAGCAAGACCGTTAATCGCATTCATACCATACAAGGCTGAAGTAGTACCCGGTATAATTTCAACTGTATTAATATCAAGATCACTTGGCCCCAGCATGTTGGCAATGGGTGCGCCTAAATGTGGCGCCTGGTTATCCATACCATCTACCATTTGTACAAAGCGCACGTTAGTGGTATTACCAAATCCGCGTGTGTTAATTACTTTAAAGCCAACGCTCGGCACCAGCATTTGTACTCCCTTTATATTCTCGAGCGCATCAAAGAATGATGGCGCTGCCGACTGGTATATCATGCGGTTACTGAGTTTTTCTATACTCACAGGAGATTTACTCAGATCTTCCTCAAGCCGCGAGGCTGTTACCACTACATTGGTAAGTTCCACGGTTTTTACACTGTCGGGCTTTTGCACCTGGGCCTGTGCAGCAAATGAAAAAAAGATAAGAGCAGGAAGGGATAAATATTTAATCATGAACCGATATGTATTTACATACATATCGCAAATATATCAAAAGGACGTTCTGAAAGCAGAGTATAACAGTGATATAGGGTAAATATAGTCATACACCCTACAGTCGGCAGTTTGCAACATCCAAATGACGATACATGTTGTACCGCAGTTTGATCTATTTGTGTCGTCAGAATTCTCCTTTTGACGAGCTCTGAGAGGAGGCGATATATACCGGTAAGCGATTCCGAAACAAGTCTTCTTCCTTTCCAAATGTGGAAGGTAGGAACACCTTCCACCATTTATACACCTTCTACCATTTATCCGCCTGCGGACACCCCAAAGGCAAAACCGTACAAGGCTCTTGTCATTTCTCTATCCGCTAACGATATTCATGGGGTGTTTCCCGGTTGGCTTAATAATTGGCTTACAGGAAAGTTACCTGGCATTTTCAAACCAAATTCAAAACGAACGCATGATCCGCCACTACATCACACTGGCTCTCCGAACACTCTGGAGAAATAAATTTCATACTACCATCAACGTATTAGGTCTGTCTATCGGCATCAGCGCATGTCTTGTGATCTACCTCATTGCCAGTCACGAACTGGGTTTCAACAAGCAGCTTGCAGACTACGATCGCATCTATCGTATACACTCAAAATTCTCCGGTACATTTTCCGGTTTGAACAGAGGCGCACCAACAGCGATAGCGCCCTATATCCGCGAACATTTTAAGGGAATCGACAACGTAGCCATGTTCTTCATCTACAGTTCTAAAGTACAGATCCCGACACCAGCCGATAAAAAATCATTCGACAAAAATGAAACTACGATCATTGCCGGACCAGAATACTTCGAGGTCGTTCATTCATACGAGTGGCTCACCGGATCGCCCGAGGTATTACTGAAACCCAACCAGGTAGTACTTACTGAAAGTCAGGCCAAGAAATATTTTGGTGATGTAGATATAGCTACCCTGCAAGGCAGAGATATAGTATATGCCGATTCTCTTCCGGTGACCGTAGCCGGTATAGTGAAAGATCTTCCGTTCCGTACGGACTTTACATTTACTGATTTTATCAGCGAAGCGAGTCTGGAGTCAACATGGCTCAAGAGTAAATATCCGTTAAATGATTGGGAAAGTACCAACAGCAACACCCAGCTATTTATAAAAGCATCTCCAGGTATATCGCACGAAGCTTTAATGGCGCAACTGCCGGAGCTCAGCAAACAATATGCAGCCAATAGCCACTGGGATGCCACCAACGAATTTAATATACAGCCGCTTTCTGATTTGCACTTCAATGCTGAGATCGGTGTATTTGATATGGACAGCTCTGTAGCAGCGCATATGCCAACACTTATCACATTATTAGGTGTTGCTTTCCTGTTACTTGTTATAGGTGCCATCAATTTCATTAACCTCGAAACGGCACAGGCTGTTAACCGCGCAAAAGAAGTCGGTGTTCGAAAAGTATTGGGAAGTACGCGCATGCGATTGATACTGCAGTTCTTATCCGAAGGACTTATACTAACATTAATTTCCGTAGTGATCGCATTACCTCTTGCAGAATTAGGACTCATACTTTTCTCGGAGTTCATTCCCAAAGGTGTTTCATTAAATATACCGGCACTTGTACCATTCCTGTTAGTGGTGGTTGCCTTTATCGGTATATTGGCCAGCGCGTATCCGGCATTTGTACTCTCATCCTTTATACCGGCACTCGCGCTGAAAAACCAGGCGAGCCTGAACAACAGCACATCACGGTCGGCCTACCTGCGTAAAGCGCTTATTGTGTTTCAGTTTACATTCGCACAGGTGTTGATCATCGGCACACTTATGGTCGGCTGGCAGATACATTACCTGCTGAATAAAGATCTCGGCTTCAAGAAAGATGCTATCGTATATTTCGATACACCGTGGTGGGAAGATCACGGCAAAACGATGGCGCTGCTTCAGGAGCTACGAAATATACCGGAAGTAAGTGAAGTGGCGCTGAGCGATTCACCTCCGTCTTATAACGGCTGGAGCTCTTCGGTAGTAAAACATATTCGCACCAGCGTACCGCTTCAATTAAATGCCTTCCGGAAATTTGGAGACGAACATTACCTGGACTTCTATGGCATTCAACTTGTCGCAGGACGAAATCTGCATAGCAGTGATACGGTAAAAGAATTTTTGATCAATGAAACATTGCTCAAACAACTTGGATTTGCTAAACCAGAAGAAGCGATCGGTGAGCTCATAGAAATGAGCGGACAAAAATTACCGGTAGTGGGTGTCGTAAAAGATTTTCATATACAGTCGCTGCACACAAAAGTAGAACCGGTGATTATGGCCACGGCCACCAATGACTTTAGTTGTCTCAATGTTAAATTTTCAACCGCCAATCAGTCCGGTAAAATATTGCAGGCCAGTATAGAGAAAGTACAGGCTGCCTGGAAAAAGATATACCCGGATGTTCCGCTGAAGTATAAGTTTCTTGATGAGACGATCCGTAATTTTTATAAGAGCGAACAACGCATCGGCAAGCTTTCGCGCATTGCCACAGCGCTCGCTATATTTATATCCTGTCTCGGCCTCTTCGGGCTCGCCTCCTATACTACTACGCAACGTTTAAAAGAGATCGGCATCCGCAAGATACTCGGAGCTTCTGTACAACAAATCGTTGCCTTACTGTCGCGCGACTTTATTTTACTGGTGGTGATTGCGTTTGCTTTAGCCATACCGTTGGCGTGGTTCAGCATCAACCGCTGGCTGGAAGGATTCTCGTATCATGCCGAGCCGGGAATATGGATGTATATCGTTACGGCCGTATCGGCAGTTGTCATTGCATTCCTCACTGTAAGCTATCAAACCATCCGTTCTGCCAGACGCAATCCGGTAGATAGTTTAAGAAATGAATAGTTTCCCGCTGAGTAATTTCTTCTAAAGAATCAGACTTACCTTTCTGAGTGTGTAGGGTGGAAACACCTTACACCTCTTCTAAAATTCACTGCCCGAAAAGATTAGTTTTCCTTCCATGCGTGTAGTTGAAATCCTGTGCTATCTTGATGCACTTAATATTTCCCCGTTATGCGAATAATACTTTTACTCCTGATTACACTTGCCATGTACCCGGCAAGGGGACAATCGCCCTTTAACTATGGGAAGGACAAGCAAGTATATTTCCTGGGATTGGATGACCCTATGCGATTGGGTATTGACATAATCTATATAGTAGATCAGCGCTCTGAAGAGGATCGCGGGGGTATGGACGAAAACTGGAGTGTCACTACTTATTCATTCGCTTCAGAATCTATCGAAGTGAATTGGGCACCTCTTTCAAAGCCAACCAATTTTCGATACAACTTTGACAGCCTGACCAGCCATCCTGATTACTTGAATGGAAGGCGATACGAACTGTCCGGCATTCAACTGAAAGCATACGGAGGAGAAGGCTATGGAACATTTGACTGGCAGGAGATCACCCCTGTAAATGATACGCTATCCATTGTTGCTTCTATGTGTGTAGGGCATTGTTACAATCAGCCGATAGTCTATTCCAAAAATGTTTTCAACAAAGGCAGGATCACGCGTATCATCACGTATCCACATGCTCCTGCTGACAGTACTGAAACGCTCCTGCCCGAAAATACAGACGAGTATGAAGCCTATTTTTCCTCGCTGCTTGCTTATGGCGATCCCGACACGCTAAATTATTACTATAACGCGAAAGGGCTTTTACTGAATATAGGGAAAACGGATCAGCATGATGATACGAATAAACAGATCAAGTCGTTCAAGGATGGTGTCGGATCTACATCCTATAAATTCCACCAATGCTATATCGGTCGCATACCGATGGAGAAATTCCTGAAGAAAAAACTGGGTTTTATGCCCGAGCTTTTTTTGATCGAGATTTACCAGTATGGTGTGTTCTCATTTATACTCCGTGAAAAAAAATACTACCCAGGCGAAACCGTGGTGCTTGAGCGGTGAAAATGATTCCAAGATCTGCTCTTAATACTTTATCGGTTAATTATATTTACTTTCCTTTCGGTGTGTGGGAGCACCTTACACCACTACTTACTTTTTTCTTACCGTGCAGTCAGATGTTTCCATCTGACTATATACTCTGATACAAACTCCTATATCCCTAAAAACAAAAAACCACTTACTCGAACAGATGTAAGTGGTTGATTTTTAAGTGGGCCCAGCTGGGCACGATCCAGCGACCCCTTGATTATGAGTCAAGTGCTCTAACCAGCTGAGCTATGGGCCCTTCCAAATTGGAGGCGCAATTTTACATATTTAATGTGAATACACAAGGCTTTCACTCCTCCGGAAAACTATTTTTTTAATACTTTTTTATATTCTGCCTCATCAAAGCCCAGCAAAAGTACTTTTCCGTCTTCTTCGATCAGCGGACGTTTGATCACACTCGTTTTTTCTTTCATTAACGCCACGGCTGCTGCTTCATTTCTTACTCCGGCCTGCACTGATTCATCCAACTGTCGCCAGGTGGTGCCGCGTTTGTTCACCAGGCTCTCCCATCCTACCTGCTTGCTCCAGGCTTTCAGTTTTGCATCGGTAATACCTTTGGCTTTGTAATCATGAAACTCAAATTCAACGTTGTGTTTCTTCAGCCAGTCGAGCGCTGACTTAACGGTATTGCAATTCTTAATTCCGTAAATGGTCATAGCGGTTCTTTAAAAATTATAGTAGTTTGTCTTCTCAAAAAACCGAAGGTATGAAGATTACGATCATAACAAAACTGATTTGCCTTGTTGCATTGGCTATGGTAATCTCCTGTCGCGAAAAAACAACTGAATCTGTTATGAAACCAACTGATCCGCATTCATTTGCTCAACCTGCCGTAGCACGTGTAAAACATCTTCACTGGAAAGCCGCTGTCGATTTTGATAACAAGATCATTCAGGCCACTGCTACCTGGACAATCGAAGCAAGTGCTGATGCAGACCTGATCACTTTCGATACCAAAGGATTGACGATTGAAAAAGTAACGCTTAATGATAACGTTGTGGCCGAGTATCGCCTGGCTGATAATGATAGTATATTAGGACAGGCACTCGCTGTGCTGATAAAGCCGGGCACTACGCAGGTAAATATCACCTATAAAACAAGCCCTGATGCTGAAGCCGTGCAATGGTTAAATCCTCAACAAACGGCTGGCAAAAAATATCCGTTCCTCTTCACACAGTCACAAGCTATATTGGCGCGAAGCTGGGTTCCTTGCCAGGATTCTCCCGGTATACGCTTTACCTACGATGCTGAAGTTACTGTGCCAAAAGATTTACTGGCATTGATGAGTGCTTCCAACCCGCAAGCGAAAAATGACAGCGGTATATATACTTTCTCGATGAAGCAGCCGATACCATCGTACCTGCTGGCATTATCTGTAGGAGATATAGCTTTCAAACCCATCAGTGAGCGAAGTGGTATATATGCCGAACCATCACTGGTAGATACGTGTGCATGGGAGTTTGCTGATCTTGAAAAAATGATTGCCGGTGCTGAAGACTTGTATGGTAAATATCAATGGGATCGCTATGATGTACTGGTATTGCCACCGAGCTTTCCGTTCGGAGGCATGGAGAACCCGCGACTTACGTTTGCAACGCCTACCATACTGGCCGGAGATCGTTCGCTTACATCACTCATTGCGCACGAGCTGGCGCATAGCTGGTCGGGCAACCTGGTAACAAATGCTACATGGGATGACTTCTGGTTGAACGAAGGGTTTACGGTATATTTCGAGACGCGCATCATGGAGAAACTATATGGTAAAGATTATGCGGAGATGCTGGCATCCCTTAACCTGCAGGGACTGCATGAAGAAATAAAATCATTGAACGATGCAGGTCTTTCTGCCGATACCAAACTGAAGCTTCACCTCGAAGGAAGAAGTCCGGATGATGGCGTAACAGAAATTGCTTACAACAAAGGATATTACTTTTTGCGCACGATCGAAGAACAAAATGGTCGCGATAAATTTGATCAGTTTGTGAAAGACTATTTTACGCAGAATGCATTCAAGGTAATGACTACGGAAGAGTTTATTCCTTTCATCAGGAATTACTATCAACAAAAATTCTCGATTGCACTGGCAGATTCATTGTTCCAGGATTGGATATATACCGAAGGTCTCCCTGCATATTGCCCAACACCGGCATCCGACCGCTTTGCCAAAGTAGATGCTATACTTTCTCAATGGAAATCCGGAAGTACAATTCAACCTGCAGCTACATCTGCGTGGAGTACACACGAATGGTTACACTTCCTGAAAAATCTTCCCGATACATTATCATTACAACAGATAACTGCGCTGGATGCGCTGGGTAAATTTACTGCGTCCGGTAATTCCGAAATTATTACAGCGTGGGGTGTTATTGCTATCCGGAATAACTATACCAAAGCTTATCCGAAAATCGAAACGTTCCTGATCAATACTGGTCGAAGAAAATTCCTGATGCCACTCTATAGCGAACTGATCAAAACACCGGAAGGTAAAAAACGCGCAACGGATATATATACCCATGCACGACCGAATTATCATTTTGTAGCGGTGAGTAGTCTGGATAAACTCCTCGGGCGTTAATTTGTTTCCCGCTGATCCCGATAGCTGCCGGGATGAATGCAGATAAATGCAGTAAGGCTTAAAGTAAAAAGCAGAAAGCTAAAAGCAGAGAGTGAAATGTACACAGCTTTTAGCTTTCTGCTTTCTCAAGAAGCTCGTAGTTATTTTTAGAACTCGTGAAGAAGTATCGAAGCCTGTTGAAGTCTTCTGATCAATCGCGATGACTCTTCGAAGT
This sequence comes from Ohtaekwangia sp., assembly GCF_036568665.1. Classification (GTDB taxonomy): domain Bacteria; phylum Bacteroidota; class Bacteroidia; order Cytophagales; family Cyclobacteriaceae; genus Ohtaekwangia. The sequence continues at coordinate 21,810 of NZ_DATCSD010000157.1, forward strand.
CAAGCGTTTGTTGTCCATCGGAGGCGGCTTTCTCTGGTTCCTGGTGTGTTTCGTAGATGATGCCATCCGCGCCAGCCATCACGGCTGCGAGTGCTACGGGCTCTACAAATTCGCGTATACCTATACCGTGCGATGGATCGGCCACTACCGGTAAATGTGTTTTCTCCTTCAGAATGGGTATAGCATTTACATCCAGTGTATTTCTGCTCGCGCGCTCATACGTGCGTATACCGCGTTCGCACAGAATCAGTTTCTCATTGCCGGCTGCAAATACATACTCCGCAGAGTATAGCAATTCTTCAATGGTACCGGATATACCTCGCTTGATCATCACCGCCTTGTCTACTTTGCCAAGCTCATCCAGCAAGTTAAAGTTCTGTGTATTGCGCGCACCCACCTGGAATACATCTACATAGTCATGCATCTCGGCAATCTGGCTTACCTGCATTACTTCGCTGATGATCTTGATGCCCGCCTTGCGCGCCAGTGTATGCCACATCTTTAGTCCATCTATACCCAACCCTCTGAATGCGTACGGTGAACTGCGCGGCTTGAATACACCACCACGCATAATGCGCACGCCATTCTTTACGAGGTGGTCGATCGTTTTTTGTACCTGCTCTTCGTTCTCAATAGAACATGGCCCGGCCATGATTGCCAGTGAACCATCGCCAATATATACTCCATCGCCCAGGTTAACGCTGGTGCGACCGATCTTCCATTTGCGCGATACCAGTTTATAGTCGTCTGATACACGATGTATATCTGCTATCCCCGATAACTGTCCCAACTGGCGGATATCAAAATCCCGTTTACCAATTGCCACAATATAGGCACTCCGTTGTGTTTGCACTTCGGTGGTTTTATACTCCAGGCTTCTGATCCTGGAAATGATCGCTTCTTTATCGGGCGTGCTGATAGTAGAGTCAAGTTGGATGATCATAGAGGATAAGGGTTACACGTTATTAACGCCAAAAGTATACGCTGTATTATATGCTATATAAAAACTATGTTCTCAATGATTGAACAAACTGTTCTATATCGGCTTCAAGGTCTTTTGACTCTCTTAGCAGATTGATGAACGCACTTCCTACAATAGCCCCTGTGCTATAGCTTGCCGCACGACTAAACGTAGCATGATTGGAAATTCCAAAACCGATCAGGAATGGATTCTTCAGCTTCAGGTTTTGCAGCCGTTCAAAGTATGCTACCTGCTCCGCAGAAAAATCGCCCTTGGCACCTGTTATACTGGATGCTGATACAGCATATATAAATCCTTCGGTAACTGCATCGATCTTGCGAATGCGATCTTCCGATGTAGTCGGTGAGATCAAAAAAGTATTACACAGATTTACCGACTCAAATAAGTCTTTGTATAGCTCTTCAAATTCGTGCAGCGGCAAGTCCGGGATAATAACGCCATCTACACCAATCGCTGATGCATCTTTCGCAAATTTCTCTACACCATATTGCATCACCGGGTTTATATAGCCCATGAGAATGATCGGCAACGAAACATGCTTTCTGATTTCTTTCACTTGCTCCAGCAACTTGTGCAGCGTCATGCCATTGTCTAACGCTACTTTATTACTGGCCTGAATCGTTGGCCCATCAGCCACCGGATCAGAAAAAGGTATACCGATCTCGATGATATCAGCGCCTGCTTTCTCCAGCAGTTGTGCTATGCGCACGGTATCGTTCAGGGCCGGGTATCCAGCCGTAAAATATACATTGAGAATATTGTTTTTCTTCTTTGCGAATAGTTCTGTGATCCTGTTTTTCATGTTGTCTGAATGTTTGAGGTGATACTGACTAGCGATACTATATATACATCAGTATTTACCCCATCGTATATAGGTTTCAAGATCCTTATCTCCCCTTCCGGAAAGATTGATCACCACGACATCATCTTTATCAAACTCAAACTGACTGAT
>NZ_DATCSD010000158.1:0-3385 GCF_036568665.1 Ohtaekwangia sp.
GCTATCGTTGCTTCGTCTGCATCATCTTCCAGACCAACAGCCGATGCTGTGAAGGTAGCCAGGTTATCGGGTAGTGGCGGATCATCATCGCTGCAGGCGTTGATCAGCAACGTCATGAAAAGAGAAAGTGTTAATGCCGCGAGGCGTGTGTATCGGTTAATTGTGTTCATGTGTATTGTAAGAATTATAGTTTAGTAAAATATTTCCTCGTTCAGGTATATAGTTAAAGGTTCCCTGTGGTTCAAGGTTTCTATAGTTCAAAGGTTGAGGTCACTTGGTGAGATGGAAGTTCATGGACAGGAAGTACGATCGTCCGTAGCTTACCGGAACAGGACCACCCGTACTGTGCGCTCCGCTGGTATCGAGCGAACTGTTTTGTATACTGGTGATGTCGAGTATATTTCGAACACCGGCTATAACATCGAGATTATGCGTGATCTTCTTCGAAGCTGTGAGATCGGCCATGTTAAAGGACGAACGTCTCGCCAGATGTGTTACTGTTTCGTTGTCGACTTCTGCGGTTTCATATATCAAACGCCTGCCGGTAAATTTATAGTAGAAGCTTACGCTTGCACCGAGCTTTGTGAAACTATAGGAAAGTGTAGTATTCACTTCCGGTGTCCACAGAAAAGAAGGTAATGACTGGTCATCTTCCGAGAACGAATTATAGGATCCTATATACGACATTCCTACGGTTGCCGATAATTTTCTCCACGTGATATTGTTCTCCAATGTACCTCCGGCAGTTCTATACCGGTATATATTTACATAGGTGCTGATCTGCGGATCGGTCGGATCAACTCCGAGGTCGATCAGGTTTTCAAAGCGGTTATAGAAACCTCCCAGCGTTGAACGTATCTTCAACGATTCTGTCGTATAGGCCTGCCATACCAATGAACTTGTAAAGCTGTTGGAGTACTCGGCTTTCAGATTGGGATTTCCCTTGATCGAGTGGCTCGCATCAAAGAAGTAGAAGTATAGTTCACGCAATGCTGGCGAACGAAATCCATACGCATAGGCTACACGCAGATCAAACTTTTCGCTCAGGGTAAATTTGGTATTAATTGATGGCACTACCGGTGGCGCATCGTATACCGAATTATAAATAAAGCGGAAGCCCGGACGAATGTTTACAAAGGATGCAGGCTTAAACTCTGATGATATAAAAAATGCATAGTCATTTATAGTGCGCTTCGTATCAATACGATCACCGGAACCTTCATCAAGATTTATATTTACACCCGGCTGAAAAGAAACAGCATCAGAAAGTTTATAGACGAACATACCCCGGAACAACGTGGTTTTGAAAACCGACTCATCCTGCGAACCTGCTTCTGTTGATAATCTTCTATCGCCAGTAGCTACGTTGTATGTAGTGGTTAATGTTTTGCGTGTATAGTCCTGGTAAGAGGCAACACCATTAAAGAACCATTTATCGTTGATGTGCCAGTCGGCCTGCGCCTGATGTGTAAAGCGCGAAGTTTTATAGTCTTTGTCAGTGGCCATGCTGGTGTTTGGATTGGCATTACCCAGTGTAGTGATCACTTCATCTAGGTAATTCAATCTATACCATACATTGATTCGCTCGCGTTTATACCCTACCGTTGTTGTACCCAGCCATTGATCTTTCGGGTGCCACTCAGTTGGCTCACTACCGGTTATATAGCGTCCTTCCTGCCAGCCACCGGAATTATTTCGTGTTATACCTCCGCCTATATTCCAGCCTTTATGTTGCCACTGTGCATCTACATGCTCGTTGTGAATTCCTTTTTTCTGAAAGGCATTATACTCTTTGCCAACCGTCTCTTCCTGTATGCGTGCATTTATATCAACACTATCATTATCCGCTTTCCTGGTAATGATATTGATCACACCTGCCAGTGCATCGGTTCCATAGATCACTGACATGGGGCCTTCTACAATTTCAATACGCTCAATGGTATTTACATCGATCTGGTTCAGACTCTCTCTTGTTGCACCACGATCCAGCAGTGGCACACCATCGAGCAGTATCTTTACATTCTGCCCGCTCATGCCCATCAGTGATATATCGGCTGTACCTAAAGTCAGATCGTTTGTGAAACGTATACCGAGTTCGGTTGAGAGTACACTTTGAATATTTACCGGTGACCTCAGGGCAATACGATCATAATTGATCGTACGCACCTGATATACCGACTTGCGGATGGATTGAGGTTCAAATTGCCCCGTAACCGCAACATCCTGCAATACGGTCGTCTTCACCGAATCCTGTGCAGCCACCTGCACCACCAGACTAAAGCCTAATACTATAGCAAGTATATATTTCATTTATAGTGCCGGTAAGCGTTTAACGAGATCAGTCCAGTCGGCACGTTCTGGTATACCAGGCTTACGCAAACCGAAGAACTGCGCGATCATGTTCTTCTCTCTGTCAAACAATTCTACTGAAGTCACCAGCCCCTCCGTTGTAGGTTTCTTTACTACCCAGGCAGTGTGTACTACATCCATGCGCAAGTGCATGTTGAAATCAGGATCGAGTACATTAAGCCATTGCTCTGGTCCGGCATGGCCGCGTTCCAACAAACGGATAGTGCGTACTTTCCCTTGATGTATCTGTAAGTTGCCGCGATTACCCGCGAAGATCATAATGGGTAATTTTGCTGCAGATGCTTCATCTAAAATCTGCTTCGGTGTTTGCTTGGCATCAACGGCATAGCTGAATGTACCGCTTGCTAACTCGAGCGCATGGTAGCGATGTACTTTATGCTTGCGCAGCATGCCAAAGAAGTCGTGCGTATCTTTCAACTCGCTCCACTCTTTCAGAAATGCATCGCGATCCTGTGGCCCGGATAATTCTTCTTTTGTATAGGGTTCTACATCCATATCTGCTGATTGATTCTCTGAGCGAAAATCTTCTACGAGTTTCGTATAGGCTTCCTCATCGCTTTTCTCCTGCAGGTATATTTTTGTTACAGCTTCACCGGCTTTGTCAAACACCTGTATACTTTTCAGTATGCGATCTGATTTCTCTTCGGTAACAGCGAAAGCAAATTGCCATGCATGAAAGAACACACGTGTTTCTATCGGGCCTATAACCGTTGCCATCGCGCGTGCACCTTCGCCTATGATATCAATATCCAGGAACGGACCTTTATGTTCAAGTATACAGGCATCATTGCGTGTAAGCGACATCACTTTTCCCAACGACTTAAAGCTCTTCAGCAACTCCGGCCACGGGCCTTGCAAACGCACAACGCCCTCCCCGATTTTAGTAGCCAGTAATTCTGCTTCGCTCGCGCCTAAATCTTTTGCTGCTTCGCGAATCCGTATACCGGGCTTTGCCTGTTGAATGCCTCTCCAGGCTTCGCGCAGGGAGGATGATTTGCTTTCTACGATTGTATTC
>NZ_DATCSD010000159.1:0-6250 GCF_036568665.1 Ohtaekwangia sp.
ATCCCGTTGTATGTCATTTTGTGTTTACGTTCTTCATGCGGTAGAGCATGATAAAATTTATATTGGATTTACTTCTGATTTAGATTCTCGCATACCTTCTCATAATGTTCTGCTCGTGGTGACTTTTCCTGAAAAGTCCTCTAACAATATTGTGTATCTTAACTTGTAAAAAAAATGAAAAGCGATCGGAGACGATCGCTTTTGTTATATATACTAAACCCTGACTACTAATTATACATGTTCTTTAAACATGTTAAGCATGTGTGTGAGCCCCTGTGGAGAATGAAGCGCTTCAGTTTGTTGTAATGTTATAGCGGCGATAGCAGATGTTCTGTTAAGCATTTTATCTTCGTAGTGACTGATTGCAGCCCTCAGATTTATAAATCTTTCATTTGTCAGGCATTCGCTTAATTCCAACGCATCCTGCATCGCCATGTTTACTCCTTCGCCAGCGTAGGGTGGCATCAGATGAGCGGCATCACCGATCATTGTGATGTTGGTTTGCGACTCCCAGTTTTGATCGAGCGGCATACAATATTGTGGTCGGGGAGTAAAGTGGGTGTTTCCGTTGAACAGTTCATGCCATATAGTATCCCACGAAGCAAACTCTTCTTTGAACCACGTGAGTAATTGCGTGTGATCATTGAAATCTAGACCACAGTCATTTACCCACAACTCATGTGTTTTACAGCCGGTATAAAATGCTAAACTCCCATCTCCCTTTGCACTAACAATAAGTGTTTTGCTATCACGCAAGGCAAATATCTTTCCTCCTTTCACAAGGGAGTGAATTTGGGGCGTTGTAGTTGCTGCCTCGTATACTGTGCCTTCTATAATAGTAACGCCAGCGTAAAAAGGTTTGATTGGTGTAATGAATGGACGAATGCACGAGTTGGCTCCATCGGCTGCAATTACTATATCTGCCACAAGGGTGTTATTGTTGTTAAGCTGAAGCCGCCAGGAATCTCCCGTACGCTCAAGTGCTACGATATGGCTGTTCCATACAACGGTATCGGGCGCAAGCGATTCAAGCAGTATATTTCGTAGCGGACCACGATCAATCTCCGGTCGAAAATGTTCATGGCCAAAATCTTGTGTAATTATTTCTGCATGCTGGTCGTAGTATATATGGCCTACGTTGTCGGTTATGCGAATAAGATCTGCACCGGGTCTGTAATTCTTTTGGAATGCTTCCAGCAACTCGGCTTTTCTAAGCGCAGCTAATCCGGAATCTTCATGCAGGTCGAGCGTAGCGCCTTGCACGCGTACATCTTTGTGAATGTCGCGCTCATATACTTTTACATCTGCGCCTTTCATTTGTAAAAGTCTTGCCAGCGTTAGCCCTGCAGGCCCGCCACCTATTATGGCTATTTTCTTGTCTTTGATCAACATACCTTTATTTCGTTTTGAATGATGCTTCAAAACTATTTCTTCGGCAATGTTGAAAATTGTATAAATCGGTCGTCTTTGTTTCGGGAGAGCTCTTTGGGTATAACACCTGCGAATTTTTTTATCTCTTTAATAAAATGCGCCTGGTCTGTAAAATGTTGATCAGGAAAGAGCTTGCCGTCTTTGATCTGTTGAAACGAAGCTCTGAAACGTAAAATAGTACTATAGGATTTTAATGATAGTCCAAACTGATCGTTGAAATATCGGTTGATCTGTCGACTGCTCCAATATACATGTCGTGATAATTCTGCCACAGGTATAGTGCCATTCGATTGATATAGTAACTCGAATAACTTTTGTTTTCGGCTATCAACTTTATCTTCTATAGAGCCTATAAGGACGTTTGATAATTTAGAACAGAAACTGTCGAAGTTATTCAAGTCATCGGCCGTTATTCCCCATATACCTGTAGGTAATATAGTGCCGTGATTTACAAGAGCAGCGACCTTTGTCTTTAGTAAATATTCAACTGCCAATGGGCGGAGACTTACTGCGAATGTAATGATGCCCGGTTCTAATATAGTTTGCGAAGGCTCACTTTCAAGTCCTAACAGTGTTACATGAAATGCTTTTGTTGCGGATTGAGAAAAGAATACATCAATTCTTCCGTCAGGCAGCACGACTATATCTTTACCGATGCCTGCATGATTGACAAGCATCCAGAAACTTTCCACAAAATCAGAAAGCGATTTATCGGGTTTTACTACCCTATATTCGAGATCGTTACTGAGCATGATGCAGCATTGCATTAATTAAGACGTTCTGCATCCTGAATATATTGTATAGAAAGCAGATATACCAGTGCTCTGATATATCTGCTTTAAAGGATTAAGCCAATTCCATTGTGTTCTGCCCCGGAATCGTTACAACAAATTCAGTCCACTGGCCATATTCAGAGTCTACCATTACAGTGCCTCCTATTTTTTGAACAGCTTCCTTTGCTATATATAATCCTAATCCTGATCCCGAGCTTTTCTCAGACGCTCGGTAAAACATATTGAATATTTTTTCTCGAGCATCTTCCGGTATACCTTCACCATTATCGCCTACACGGATCTCCGCTCCTTTGTTATCGGCTTTGATTTGTATTTTTAGTAGTGGCTCAGTTTTCTGAAAGTCAGCATACTTTATTCCGTTCGATATAAGATTGTTTAGCACCATCCCCACGCGTGTAGGTGAGCTATAGAATGAACCGGTCTGTTGTACGGCTATTACTTTCTTTATCTTATCGAGGTTCTCCATAAACTGTAACTGCTCAAAAGTAGCATTTACCAGGTGTTGAAAATCGATAGGCTCAGAATCAACTTTTAATCGTGAGTTGCGCGAGTAATCTACAATCTCGCGAATAAAACGATCAAGACGAAGCAAGCTGTTTTGTTGCCGATCCATCAACGAGCGTATATTCTCTACGTTGTGCTCCAGCCTTGCCACTTCAATCAATCCTAACAGGGAAGATATAGGAGCACGCAAGTCATGCGATGCACTATAAACAAAGCGGTCGAGTTCGTTATTGATCTTTACCAGTTCTTCATTGCGATCTTCCAATGCCTTCTGCGCAGCTTTGCGATCGCTGATATCTATACCTATAAATATAAATTGTATGATGCTGCCACTTTTGTTTACAACCGGCTGTACTTCCACAGACAACCAATAAGCATTGCCGTTGCGTGTATAGTTTATAAACTCTACATCTTTAAAACCTTGTCCTTCGTGGATCATGGTTTTGCCGGCTTTCAACATGTTTTCGTTAATTTCCGCACGCTGCACAAGTACCTCCATCTTTTGGCCGATAACTTCTTCTGCAGTATATCCGGTAATGCGAGAGAATGCAGGGTTTACCCATTCGATAGTTCCTGTGTTATCAGCCAATACTACTATGTTGGTTGTATTGTTTACAACTAAAGCCAGTTGCTTGTTCTCATGTGCCTGCTTTTGTTCTTTCTCTACATTCCGTTTGAGGTTGTCGCGCATGTTTAGCAGGGCGCGGCCCATACTGTCATCTTCACTGAGTAGCTCAAGATGTTCCGAATAATTTCCCTGTCCTACCTGGTAAGCAAATTCAGACTTTATATTCATGCCGCGTATAAGATGATGCAAGGCCAGCATCATCTCCCCAATCTCGTCACTGCGATGATAAGGATTTACCCGGATAGCTTTTCCTTTACTAAGCAGAACAATCAACTCTTTTATTCTGACAATAGGTGCTACAATAGTTTTCTGAAAGAACACATACGCTACAATAAACGCCATGATAAAAACAATGATCATACAGATGAGTAGCACGGATAAAAAGGTGTCGGAGTATTTCTTTTCTTCCTGCAGGCTATTCATCTCATCTTTTTGCAGATATAGTATAGTTCTGAATTTCTGGTTCAGGTCAACCGTTAGAGGTTGTACCCGTTCTTCTGTTAAGAAACTTGCCACGGCAAACTTTTTATAGTCTTCGTAGAGATCATCTTTGCTAAGCAAGTTCATGATCTCACGTTGCACGTTTGTCAATGTGTCTATCAAAGTAAACGTGGTAAGTATAGAGTCCCTTCGCGCACCGGGTGTCTCGGTGAGTATATTTTGTATTTCCTTCTTTAATGCCGGATATGTTTTGTCGAGAATATCCGTAAGGTCTTTTTTTTCGCGCGTAGTGGGTTGATAGGTCCAGTTGCTGGTAAGTCGTGTAGCTTCGTTTACAGCTACACTAAGATCTTTCAGCGAGAGATATAGCGGCAGGTAAACCGTTTGTATGCGTTTGTCTAGTTCTTTGTTTTTATGAAGGACGATGATGCTATAGGTTGTTGCACAGATGGCCACCAGGATAATAAATATATACCCCAGGGTTATTCTTTTAGAAAGATTGAATTTCATACACGAGATAAAATGAATTTGTTTGGAGATGGGTCAATAGGCACGCCAGTTTTGCGACAAGCAAACTGTTTTACATTACTGTGAGTTCATGTTTTGAAAAATAAATGAATGAAAGAATTGTACAGGGGGCGGGATTGCTACATTAACGAAGAAAGGTTGTTGTAGTTGTGTGAATCAAATCTGATTTATGCGATATACTGTAACCAATTTAGTTTCTGCCAACGGATTGATACATGGTAAAGAAATGAGTATACGTCAGCGCAAATTCTGATAACGAGCTGTAAGCAGACGCAGGAAGTATTCTGAAAATATTTTTCCAGTTATAGCGGGTGACTTTACCTCGATTGATACGTCTAATAATATTTTACAGGTAGGTAAAAGGATGTTTGCCTATAGAGCAACCGTGATACATCACCTTCTCTGCGCGATCTTTAACCCTCAATTACAATATTATATTTATGGAGTAATCCAGTCGCTCCTGATAGGGAGAACTTTGCTTTTTTAATTTTGTTCCGTTCAGGATCAATAGAGAAACCGGAAGCTGAGCGTAGGTCAGCATTTTCCAGTATGGTATTATCAAAGATGGCCCGTTGCAGATCGCAATTTCGAAATATAGCCTGCGTCAGGTCGGTCTCTGTAAAATCGATATCCTGCAGGCTGCACTCCAGGAAGCGAATGCCTTTGAGCTTTAGTTTATAGAAGGAAGAGAAGTGCAGTACGCAATTTTCAAAGGTAAATGACAGCAGAAGTTTGCTGCATTCATCAAAACGTATACCAAGTTGTTTGCAATTTTTGAAAGTAACATCGCGGAAAGCAGCATTCATTACTTTGGCCATGCTAAAATCACACGCTTCAAAAGAACACTCCGAGAAAATTATATCAGTCAATATAGTTTCTCCAAAATTGCAATTACGAAATGAGCAATTTTCATACTCGCCTTTCTCCAGGTTTTTGCTTTTGAAATCAAGCCCCAAAAAATCTTTGTCTTCTATATATGCTCGCGTCATAAATCAAAATGTATAGCGCGACTAATATAAAGCATTCTACAGTTCATTCTCTATTGTTACCGTTAAATGTGTTATATCGATTTTCATCCGTACAAATACAGAGATATTTATCCGTAATAAATGGAGTTGTTACTACGTAGTTGTAGAGAGTACATGGTGAAACCTGCATCTATATCTTGCATGTACATTCCCTAAAAATTTATTTCCCTAATAATGAGAAAGACAATACTTGTCGTAGAGGATTTTGCCAGCATCCGGAATTTTCTATGTGATACACTTGAGCGTGCAGGGTACAAAACGCTTGGATTATCAAACGGCAGGGAAGCATTTGAATTGCTCAAGAGTGGTGAAGTTATTATCGACTTAGTGCTTTCGGATTATAATATGCCAGAGTGTACAGGTTTCGATCTGTTGGTACAAATGAAAGCTGAACCATCGGTAGCCGATATACCGGTAGTTTTTCTTACGACTGAATCTGATCCGGAGAAGATGCGCGAAGCGCAGAAGGTAGGTTTGGCAGCCTGGATAAAGAAACCTTACCGTGCAGAAACATTCTTCGCACAGCTATCAAATGCTATTATGAATGGACGATAATCAGAAGCGGTTCATTGAAGTAGAGCAAAACCTCGGAGCAGGCCAGGTAAATAAAGCGATACAACAACTCTCGCAGTAATGCTGCGGCGGCAGAAGAAATGTCTTCCAACGCAGAAGAGCTCAGCACACAGGCAGAGGAGCTTAAGTCAGCTATAAGTTACTTTAAGATTGATTCAGACACAACCATCGTGAAGGCTACACGCAGCAACATGAAAAAGAAAACTCTTGAGAATCATGTGCGGCAGCATGCGCCTGCTTTTGGTAAAGGTATAGACTTGAAACTGGAAGACGGACCTGGTGACCAGGAATTTACAGAGTTTTGAATTTTTCGTTCGTAATAT
>NZ_DATCSD010000160.1:0-8180 GCF_036568665.1 Ohtaekwangia sp.
TTATCTTCTTTCATCGAGAAATTTGTGCGCAAGCATGGTCATACACCTTCTATGTATGCCATGATGGGCTATGAGTTTATGCTCTTCGCTGGAAATCAGTTGAAGAAGAACGGAGTATATTTCCAGGAAGAGATGAACAAAGAGAAACTCATCAACGGTTATCTCACCCAAGGATTTAATTACCAGTTCAGTCACGACAATCAGTTAGTGCCGTTTATCCGCTTTAAGAATGGACGCGCGGTTGTGGTGGATAAGCGCTAGCCGCTGCCGTTAGGCGTTAATCGTTAACAGTTAATCGTGGGTGTAGGAATGAGTGTGTGGGATAAATCCAGTGGCACAAAGAACGCGGAGGAATGCACACAGGGTTTCGCAGTGGATAACTGCACATTATGACGATTCACGAATAACCATTAACTGATAACGAACAAGGAACATCGATCAACGAATGTTGAAGTATAGATATACTAAGATAGATAATACGCAAGTAACCCATAGATACACCAAGTAATGGCAGACAGCAAGAGTAAGTCACTTTTTGAGAAGGCAAAGCAATATATACCGGGTGGCGTTAATTCTCCGGTGCGGGCGTTTCGTGCAGTGGGCGGAAATCCTTTGTTCATGAAGAAGGCGAAAGGCGCGTATCTGTATGATGAAGACGGTAATGAATATATAGACCTGATTAATTCGTGGGGCCCGATGATTCTGGGTCATGCTCATCCGATTGTAGAAGAGGCAGTGAAAGAAGCGTTGAGCAGTTCGCCATCATTTGGTGCACCTACGGCACGCGAAGTATCGATGGCAGAGTTGATTTGTGAGATTGTTCCATCGGTAGAGAAAGTGCGCATGGTAAATTCGGGCACTGAAGCAACCATGTCTGCCATACGAGTTGCACGTGGATATACCGGTCGCGACAAGATCATTAAAATGGAAGGCTGCTACCATGGTCATGGCGATTCATTTTTAATTGCAGCCGGAAGTGGTGCGCTTACTTTTGGTACACCGGATAGCCCGGGCGTTACAAAAGGTACTGCTAAAGATACACTCATTGCTCCCTTTAACAGCCTGCCTGCTATCGAGAAACTTATAGATGAAAATAAAAATGAGATTGCAGCGATCATCCTCGAACCGGTAGTAGGGAATATGGGATGCGTTGTTCCTCAACCCGGATATTTACAAGGGCTGCGTTCGCTCTGCGATAAACACAAGATTGTATTGATCTTTGATGAAGTGATGACAGGCTTCCGCCTGGCTCCCGGTGGGGCACAGGAACTATATAATGTGATGCCCGATATGACTACCATGGGTAAGATTATTGGCGGAGGACTTCCGGTAGGGGCGTATGGCGGCAAGCGTGAGATCATGGATTTTGTTTCGCCACTCGGCCCTATATATCAGGCAGGTACACTTTCGGGTAATCCACTGGCCATGGCGGCAGGGTTGGCGATGCTGAACTATCTACAGGAGAATCCGAAGGTATATACCCACATCAACCGGGTAACAACGAACCTGGTGAACGGCTTGCAGAAGCAGATTGAAAAAGCAGGTATACCGGCAACGATCAACCAGGTAGGTTCGATGTTTACCCTATTCTTTACAGGCACGCACGTCATAGATTTCGATACAGCCAAGACAACCGATACGCAGAAGTTTGCTAAGTATTTCCAAGCCATGTTAGCACAGGGAGTATATCTGGCACCATCGCAATATGAAGCTATGTTTATATCGGCTTCTGTAGATGATACTCTTGTAGACAAAATACTTGCGGCCAGCGAGAAAGCCCTTCAGCAAATATAGCGTGGAGGCCATCCCGGATTTGTCCATACCGTTCCCCAGATTTGGACGAAACCTTTTTGTTTTTACCGTATTATCCATTGCCGGGTAATTGGCATATAATTGCTCTACACCTGAACAGCTAAATGTTCAGGTTATGGAAACGGATAAGAAAATTAGTAAAACAGAATGGTTGATCGAAACGATCACCTGGATCGCATTGGGACTGATCATCTTTTATACTTAGCACACAACTCAGTATATATAATTCTTCAATATATACTCTACTTCTGTGTAGAAGAGTTCTTCTTTCCCTTCGGATAACGATGCTGAGTTATTCTCCTTTATCTGGTCAACAATCGGTTTATAGTGCGATGTGTTTACCGGGGCGATCAAAAATTCTTTCAGATCGCGTTTTATAAATTCAATCTTTACGGCCGACAGATCGCGCAGACCATAACGGTTTTGTATATAGTCTTTTAAATAACGCTCGTCCAGAAAATCCTTGATCAGATCGTTGCGGACTTTACGGATAATGTCAATTATATTTTCATCAGACCACTTGGTGGAATGAACTGTTTCTTGTTCCATAGCTGAAAAAAGTAAGCGGGTTGTGATCGACTAATTAGATTAGCGATACAATTTTATTAAAACTAAAATAATTAGTAAAGATAAATCTCTAATATTTTACTTTTAAGCGGCTGGATAAGGGAAGATACAATCTTCACCTGTACGATTGAAGCAATATCGATCTTAATTTTTGTACAGTGGCATGCAATCGTGTTAATATTCTGTTGAGTTGATATGAAATTTGTCGAGTGGTCTTTCGCGCGGGGTATTTGTGCAAACAAGCAACGCGAAAGGAGAGCATCATCACCGATAATAACCGGATATATACTATACATGATACAATCCGTGTGCGTGCTATACATCAGATGTGACTGTATTGTCGGTAGGGCAGCGGAACGGAGTCTTCTGTGATCTTGTCAATAACTTTTTCAAGCGCTTCGTTCAGCACCTGCGATTCTTCCATCATCGGAAAGTGACTGGTGCCGTGAATGAAATGTAATTCATAACCATTAGAACAGTAACGCTTGAGTGCTTCTTCATCGGTAGGTGTATAGTCAACGTTAATGATATATATCTTTTGATTGAGGGATTGCAGTAGCTCACGCTCACGCAGTGTATAATGAAATGCTTCTGCTATAACTTCGGTTGCCATCGGCCGGTAGGCATGACGATATGCATGCACAATAGTATGAATGATCTTCGGATCGGTATCGGCTGTTAATAAATCCTGGCGCACATAGGCCTCCATTGTGTCGGCAAAGTTTATCTTCAGGTTCTCCACGATAGTATGCATCTGTTGCAGAACGTCCACAGGCATTTCGGTGCCGGCATTTTTCAACGCTTCAACCGCTACTATACCTTTTACTACATCGGGTTGAAGTAGTGCAGCTTCGAGCACTACATCGGCTCCCATAGAGTGGCCAATCAAAATCACATTCTTCAAATGAAGAGCATCGATCAGGTCTGCTATATCTTTTCCGTACAATTGCATCGTCCAGTGTTTACGATCTCTTCCTGAATGACCATGACCGGGCAGATCAAGTGCGACTACCGTATAGCTGCTTTTGAAATACTCCACCTGTTCTCTCCAATAGTGTTTGGTAAGGAAAGAGCCGTGCACGAAGAGCAGCGTGATGTCGCCATCACCGGCTTTTAAATAATCTACTACCGTGTTGTTGATCTGGATTTTCATATAGGCGTGGGTTGAAGTCCAGAGGGGAGTAAGATAAAAATCGTGCCCGTGAGAGAGTTAAGCTTAGGGGCTGAAAGATTGGAGTTTATAAAATAAAAAAGGATGATTGCGTGTTTGATGTGCAATCATCCTTTGGATAAAATTTTTATATCGCCTTACAGTACGGTTGTTACGGAGTTGAGGCCGAGTACTTCGTTCGTGTAGGCTCTTGTTTCGCGGAGTAATACCGGGCTGTTGGCTAATGGCTGACCGTATGATGGTATCATCTGCTTCAGTCTGGTTTTCCAGTTTTCGGTTTTCATTTTGTCAGGGTAGCAGCGTTGCAATAGCGTAAGCATAATAGATACTGCTGTTGATGCTCCGGGCGATGCGCCCAGTAATGCTGCTATACTTCCATCGGCAGCACTTACTACTTCTGTTCCAAATTCCAGTACACCTACGTGCTCTTTGTCTTTCTTGATCACCTGCACACGTTGTCCGGCAATTTCAAGTTCCCAGTCTTCCATTCTGGCTTCCGGGTAAAACTCTTTCAACGCTGCGAGACGATCTTCCGGTGACTGACGTACCTGGTTGATGAGATACTTGGTCAAAGGTATATTATCTATACCAGCCGCCAGCATCGGTATAATGTTGTCGTGTTGTATAGTCTTGATCAGATCGAAGTACGATCCTTCTTTCAGAAACTTGGTAGAGAAGCCTGCGTACGGTCCGAAGAGTAAAGCGCGCTGGCCGTTGATCACGCGTGTATCCAGGTGAGGTACTGACATGGGAGGAGAACCTACAGAGGCCTTACCATATACTTTTGCCTGGTGCTGCTCGATCACCGCAGGGTTAGTACATTTTAACCACTGGCCACTGACCGGGAAGCCACCGAATCCGCGTCCTTCCGGTATATCTGATTTTTCCAACAGGCGAAGCGATCCGCCACCCGCTCCTATAAACACAAACTTCGCGCGTATCTTCCGTTTATCGCCCGTGTCTCTGTTTTTTACTTTTACGCGCCACGTGCCATCGTCTTGTTTCTTCAGGTCTTTCACTTCGTGGTTGAAGTTCATAGACACACCCGGCATTTCCTGCAGCATACCAAACATGTTGCGTGTTAGCGCACCAAAGTTTACATCGGTGCCAAGCTCCATACGAGTAGCTGCAACGTCCTGGCTACGCTCACGGCCTTGCATGGTCAATGGCATCCATTGTGCCAGTTGATCATGATCTTCCGAATATTGCATACCCTTGAATAAGGCGTTTGCCTGAAGAGCCTCATAACGCTTGCGCAGGTACTGTACATTTTCAGCGCCCCACACAAAACTCATGTGCGGTATAGGTGTGATAAATGTTTCCGGCAGTTGAAAATTTTTCTGTTGTGTGAGGTATGCCCAAAATTGTTTTGAGATCTCAAACGACTCTGCAATTTTTATTGCTTTCGATATATCGATGGAGCCATCTTCATGCTCCGGTGTGTAATTGAGTTCACAGAATGCCGAGTGCCCCGTGCCCGCATTGTTCCACGCGTCTGAGCTTTCTGCAGCAGCAACATCCAGGCGTTCAAAAATTTCTATTGTAAGTCCGGGTTCAAGTTCCTTTAGCAAGACACCAAGCGTGGCGCTCATAATTCCTGCTCCGATCAACACTACATCACACTCTGTTCTCTGGGAATTGCTACTCGTATTTGCCATGACTGTATGCTATATATAGGTGTATAAAAGAGATGGTAAACTTATGAAAGTATTAACTAATTCTCATGAAGAAAGGTTGTGCTAAATAATATGACAACGTTTTCGGAGTAAAAGATTTTTTTAAAAAAGGTACAGGCATACTTTTTTCTTTTTCACCAGTACAAAAAATGTCTATGGGTTATGATTACCAAGCGATGGTTAGTCAGGAGCATCTCCTGGCTGCTAGTGGCCCTGCCATGGGTTGCGTGCCATGAAGAATTAAATATAAGAGGAACAGAAGGTTCCAATTCCGGCAACGGAAATGCACAGGTAACGGTTGTTGCAAATTCATTGAAGCAATGGACCGGTGTAGCAGTTTCGCATCAATCGCGAACAGATAAGTTGAAGTTGTTTGCTAATTATCCCAACTGGTCGGCAGACCATGAAGTTTCTGTAGTAGATATTACAGATCCCGCCAAAGCCACTCCTTATCCTGATGTAAACTGGAATACCTGGTCGCCCGGCATGAAACCGGAAGAGCACTTCATTTGTGTGCAGTCGGTATATATCGATAAAGATGATTACCTGTGGGTACTTGATCCGGCCAATCCAAAACGTAACGGTGCCTATACAGGTGTAGCGAAAGGTGGGGCTAAAGTTGTACAGATTGATTTAAAAACAAATCGCATAGTAAATGTTATTGTGATCGATGAACCGGTTATCACCAGTAACAGCTACCTGAATGATATACGTATTGATGAACAACGACAGATCGGGTATATCACAGACTCCAATGAAGGTGCTATTATAGTGGTTGACCTTGACACAGGAAAATCGTGGCGCATGCTGGCGAATAATAAGAGCACTAAATCTGAAGATATTGTACTAACCATTAACGGAGAAGAATACGTAAACCAGGATGGAGAACATCCGCGCGTGCATTGTGATGGTATAGCACTGAGTCCGGACGGACTATATCTATACTGGCGACCGCTTACAGGTGAAAGCCTTTATCGTGTACCCACTACGTTGTTGATATACCCTGATTTCTATCCGGGCAAACTGGATGAATCGGTGGAACATCTCGGAGAATTTCCGCCATCGGATGGTATGATCTTCGGTCAGGATGGTAAACTATATTTAGCTTCGGTAGAGGAAAGTGCTATCCGGGTATATGACGGAAACACTACCCACATTGTTGTGCAGGATTCCAATTTCCGCTGGCCCGATTCATTCTCTGCCGG
Source organism: Ohtaekwangia sp. (assembly GCF_036568665.1). GTDB lineage: Bacteria > Bacteroidota > Bacteroidia > Cytophagales > Cyclobacteriaceae > Ohtaekwangia. Next base: position 6,432 of record NZ_DATCSD010000160.1, read on the forward strand.
TGCTGATGGCTCGCTATATGTAAGCTCTTCTCAATTGAATGATCCTGATCCGAAGGAGCCGTATCGTATAATGAAATTTAAACCGTAAATAGTAAATAGCTTTAAGCTTACAGTGGAAAGCTGAAAGTGAGAACATAGCTCGTAGCTATTTTTGTTTCCCACAGAAATACGCAGAATAGAAATATAGTCTAAAGCTTAAAGTGGAAAGTATAAAGTTTAATACACTCTGCTTTGCTTTTAGCTTTCCGCTTAAAGCTTCTTATATGATGTGGAGGATTGGTTGTTCGGGTTTTTCGTACAGGGAATGGAAGGGTATATTTTATCCGGACACGCTGTCGCAGCGGAAATGGTTTGAATATTACTGTGAATGGTTCAACACAGTGGAGCTGAATGTTACCTTTTATCGGTTTCCGCGGGTTGCTGATTTAGCGGGGTGGTATAAACGCAGTCCGGATGATTTTATATTTACCGTAAAGGCACCGCGCATCATTACACACCTGAAGCGTTTTAAAAATATTACAATTGAAATACAGCAATTCTATCAAACCGTTCAGGATGGCCTGGGTAATAAATTGGGAAGTATACTTTTTCAGCTGCATCCTGCCATCGTATACAGTGAGTCTGCATTATCCAGGATATTGGAATCACTTGATCCGGCTTTTGTTAACGTAATCGAATTTCGCCACGAAAGTTGGTGGCGCAAAGAAGTAATAGAAGCGCTAAAGCAACATAAGGTATGCTGGTGCGGCATCAGCTATCCGCAGTTGCCAGACGATATTTATCATACGGCACCGGTGGTATATTACCGATTTCACGGAGTGCCAAAATTATACCATTCTTCCTATAGCCATGAGTTTCTTCAGCGCGTTGGTAATCACATCAAAAATTTTCGTGGTTTGACCGAAGCCTATATATACTTCAATAATACAGCCAGCGGAAATGCCGTGAATAATGCAGGAACATTTCAGGAAATCTTTGTCGGTTAGCCGTTACTTGTTAATAGTTAATTCTTCATTAATCGGTAATAAAATTCGACCTGAAAAATCAGGGAGTACCAACGAATCCTTAAAGTATAGAATAAGTATAAAGTCCGGAAGACGGAAGGTCCGAAAGTATACCTTTGTGCAACTTTGTGTCTCCTTTGCGTTCTTCGTACTATTGGATTTTTACACGCACCCTCACGATTAATTTATAACAATTAACGGATAACGGAAATTGTATATCGAGCAAGAAACATCGATCAACGAATGTCGAAGTATAATGCAGGCGCAAAAAAAACAGGCCCGGTATGACTAGCATCATCCGGGCCTGTAAACCTAACCTACTCTACCCTTACTCCTTCTTATTAAATTGCTGTGCCATGCGTTTTTAGCTTACAGAGGCACAATTTTTAAAACATTTGGGGAAGACTTGCCTCATTTATGTTTATTATAATCATCATTACTTTGTTAACTTGCCTGTGCACAATTTTTACAGCATGGCCCGATTCATTTATACTGCATGTATACTGTTAATGAGTATATATGTTACTGCACAATCTTCAGCGCACAAACCAACACACCAGCAAGATTGGATAAAACTATTTAATGGTCGCGATATAAACGACTGGATTGTGAAGATCCATCATCACGATGTCGGTGTAAACTATGGAAATACCTTTCGTGTAAAAGATGGTGTTATCCAGGTACGATACGATCAGTATGGAGATTTCAACGATCAGTTTGCGCACCTGTATTACAAGCAGCCGTT
>NZ_DATCSD010000161.1:0-16156 GCF_036568665.1 Ohtaekwangia sp.
GCGTTACATGTGGCTGATGCCATTGTATCAGCTATAACAAACATGAATGCGGGCGATGTACTCTTGCTGGAAGTGCAACGATCGTTCCTGCCAACAGAAACGGATAGTGCCGACTTTGATGCGATCAGGCTGGCAGTAGCCAATGGTATAGTAGTGGTAGAAGCCGCGGGTAATGGCGATACAGATCTCGATGCCTGGACCAATGGCGGTGGATTAACGATACTCAACCGGGGCAGTATAAATTTCCGCGACTCCGGTGCTATCATGGTGGGTGCATCGGTTGCTACTACACCGCACGACAGAGCGTGGTTCTCCAATTTCGGTTCGCGTATAGATTGCTATGCGTGGGGAGAAGATATAGTTACAGCAGGCTATAGCAATCGCGATTCGATGACTTCACTGGGAGGTGATGGCACAGCTACACTCAACGATGACTATACCAGTACCTTTGGAGGCACAAGTGGAGCTTCGCCTATTATAGTTGGTGCCGCACTAACCCTGCAAGGTATGTATAAAGCTACTGCGCTAACATTACTGTCGCCTTTGCAAATGCGCACGTTGTTATCCGATCCGGCAACGGGTACACCACAGGGAGGTGGCGTTGCCGGAAATATAGGTATAATGCCGAACCTGCGGGCTATTATTGAAAATACGCTGGAGATCACAGCCGATGTATACCTGCGCGATTTTGTAGGAGATATAGGCGCTGTGCCCAGCATTGGTGCTATTAGTGCAAGTCCTGATATTATTGTTACTCCTAACGCAGTAGCTAATCCGACAACGGCCTTTGGTGAAGGCAGCGGAACAGAGAACTCCAACACACTTGGCTCTACTGTGGAAGCCGGACAAGATAACTATATATATACCCGTATAAAGAACAGGGGTGGAAGCGCTGCCAACGGTGTTACCTCAACGGTATATTGGAGTGAAGTGGCCACACTCGTTACACCCGATATGTGGAACCTGATCGGTACATCCAATCCTATTAATGTTCCGGTGGGCGATACCATGGTAGTTACCGATGCTATAACCTGGCCTGCTGCTTCTATACCGGGTGAAGGACATTATTGCTTTGTAGGTATACTGAATCATCCGCAGGATGGAGCACCGCCTATACCATCACCGGGAAATTTTGACTGGAATGATTTTACTAACTTCATTCGTAACTATAACAATGTTACCTGGCGAAACTTTAACGTAGTAGATGTCGATCCGAACGAGCCGAACGCTACGATGCAGTTTTACATTACTGGTGCTCCTGATAAACGAAGAGCATTTGATATAGAGTTGATGCGTGCCTTGCCCAAAGATGCCAACCTCTGGCTAGAGATGCCTTATAATCTGTTTGCCTTTATGAACCTGCGCGGTATAGAAGTAAAGATCGATCGCAAGAAACAAGTAGCGCGTGTACTGTTACCACACCTGAGAAAGATCAAGCTTTGCAACATGGTGTTGCCAAAAGGAGCGAAGTTTAAATGCCAGTTTGTAGTATCCGGAGGCAAAGGCTACGAGCATGGCATGCACCACATCGCTATAGGGCAGTCGTACGGAAACCTGCAGGTAGGCAGAATTACCTGGGCACTAAAACCAAAATCTAAAAAAGATAAAACAAGACTATAAAGTGTGCATGAGGGATTGACGAGGATGTCAATCCCTTTTATACTATATATTTTTTGTTCACTATATTGACAAGCAATTAGAAATTACTATATTCGTATATATAGAGCCCATCGATCGCTTGAAGAAGCGGTGGATGGGCTTTTTATATGAAGTATACTTTAGAGTTGTCATCAATTTAAAACAAAAAAATATGTCATTGCTTCTTGTAACAGCGGCCGGAAGTCCACTATTTGATGATTTCCTGGTCGTGGTATCTGTAACGTCCTTTGACGGTGCTCCTGCGGTTGGCCTAAAGCCTTCTAATTTTAAAGTATATATGTTAGCAAGCCTTAATCACGCGTCTGTTGACCAGCGTACCATCAGTAAAGCTACTGAAGGCCCTGGAGGTTTTTATACGCTGCAATTAAAGAAGAGAGTTAGTCAACCTAAGCTTCCTGCGGGGCATTACGTCTTAGGTGTTACAGTTACTTCTGGAAAGACTGATAAGGGACAGACAACCGCTACTGGCAATATACCTTAAGAAAGATCGATGCTATAGTTTGAAGTTTATTTTTTTCCTAAAATCTCTAGTTGTTCGTCAATGTTCTTTCTTGTACAAGCCCAGCCGTATGAAGGTTTGAAGAATATAACCGAAATTGTTCATAATGTTACCGTCATACTAGCATTGATCGTTGGCGCTATATGGACATTATATACTTTCTCGTCTCTTCGAGCCAGGCAAAAAGCAAAATTTGATCTATTTCAGCAGGCAGTTTTAGACATCACAATCGACTGTAAACAGCAGCATGTTGATGCTGATGACGAAGATTATATAGTTGCTCAAATTAAAATTGTAAATAAAGGTAATCGAAATACCTTTCTTAACTTTGAGAAAAAACCTTCCCTAGAAATTTATAAGGTTCGATTTGACAAGGATGGTATCAGTTATCTGGAAAAACTGATAGAGCAAAAGAACGTTGTGTATAAATCTGTAGTGCTGAGAAGTGGTGCGACATGTGAGATTCCCGTTATTGTTAAAATACCAAGTAAAGGATTTTATACCCTATCGTTTCGAGTTCATCTCAATGAAATAGAGTTTGGTGAACATTTAAATTCAGGCGGACCAAATTTGGCCGATATTTATTGGAGAGGTTCCGCTAGTATATTTATTGTTTGAAGTTAATGCGGGGATCGTGCATTCAATCCCTAAAAGACAAATACGTCTTCCTATGCTCATGCAAAACCTGAATGATCTTTCTTGGATTACGCCATTCGAATAGGTGTATAATCCCGAGTGTAATTTTTACCAGGCCTGCGGGGCGAACGAGTGAGTCTGCTAATTTCCTGATGGTGTTGCTGCGAGTAAGTATACAGGCATCAAACTCCTGACCCTTTTTTGTGGAGAGGTCTTCAGCAAAACTCCAAGCACCATCGCGGGCGTTGGTAATACTGAATTGAATAAGGATGGTATCATTCGTTGCATGTAACCCGAACAGGGATAGTAATGGCGATATTCGGTTAACATCTTGCAGCACTTCAAATGTCATCGCACCGAGTATATCGTTAATGCGGTTGAAATCATTATGTATACTCCTGATGTCTTGCGTGCCGATAACCTGTACGGCTGCTATACCGAGATCGAGATTAATATGAGCGTTCATTCCTAATAGCAAATGCTGTAATAACAATCGGGAGTTCTTCTTTGAATTGTTAAAGGCAACCAGCCAAGGAGCCGTTGGTATGTCATTCTCTTTCCATTGTCGAAGGGCTGAGAGGTATCGATTGGCGAAGATCACATCGAACTTCTCCATGCGCGCGTTGTCTTCAAATTCTTTTTTGAGAATAGCATCCTTTACCCGCACCGTTACTTTATGATAGAGACTGGCAAAATAACCAATACGATCTTTTGTATTAGAGCATTCATGAATCAATTGTTCCAGTTGATCGATAACTTCATCGATCGTGCGAGCTTCTTTATGATGTGTCACCGCTAATGATTTTAGTTATTCCAGGGTATATATGATTTGTAGATTCCGATGATTTCGAATTCAAACAACGCAGGAATCTGTATTAAGATAGAAGGTAAAGCGGGATTAACCAAGCGCTCATTACGCAGCCTCGTGCTTTATAAGAGTTTTGAGATTGCCTTTGTCGAGTGGTTTCGAGAGGAAGTCGATTACCGGTTTATAGGTTCGGGCTTTTGTTATATCGTTAATGTCAACCGATGATGTGAGCATGATAACCTTTGTTCTTTGTTGTACTAAGGGTGGCAGTTTAATAAACTCATCGAGGAAATCCCATCCATCCATATCCGGCATATTGATGTCGAGAAAGATGAGATCAGGAAGTTGCGCGATATCTGTTTCTGCCCACTGCCTAAGTTGTTTCAGTGCTATAGCAGCATCGATATAAGTACTGATGCGAACGGAAGGATAATTAAAATGTATAATCTTTCTATTCACGATGTTCGTTACATGATCATCGTCAATCAGCATAACATGACTACTCCGCGGTGCTTCTTCCATGACTTGTGGGCAGGTATATATTAAATGTACTTCCTTCGTTCGGATTGCTTATTACGTCAATCTTTCCATTGAGTGACTCTACTTGATTTTTGATAAGACATAAACCAATGCCTTTTCCGGGAACAGACGCAGGACCAAACCTCTTATATAATACAAATATCTTTTCACCATTCCTGGCCAGATCTATTCCTATACCGTTATCCCTCACCGTTAAACAAATTCCTTGCTCATATAAGTTTGTTGCTATGTATATTTTTAATGGTACATCCGGCATTCTGTATTTGATAGCGTTGGAAAGTAAATTGTAGAAAATGCTGTTGAGATAACTTTTTACCGTTACAACTCCTTCAGCCTTACTAAAATCAACTGCTATATCAGCCCGGCTTTTCTGGATTTCATCATTTAAAAGTTTGAGTACACTTTTCAGTTCATCGTTGAATAAAATATACTCATACTTCTCTTCAATATTACGGGCTGAGATAATACTGCTGATATCTTTAACAATCTCATCAAGTTGAGCGGTAGCCTCTGTAATTTTTTCTACAATCATAGAATGGTCACTCGCATCCTGGTGAAATATACTGGATAGTCCCAGTATCCTGGCTATAGGGCTTCGCAAGTTGTGAGATACTACATACGAGAATTGCTGCAGATCATTGTTCCTTGCCTGTAAGCGCTCTACCGTAGCCTGCAATTGCGCATTCAGCTCTTGTATATCTTTCTCTGCCTGCACACGTTGTGTAATGTCTATTCCCATACCAATCAAATACGTCTTGCCATCAAAGTAGGCTACGTTGCCGGTGAAGTAGTACGTGATCTTTTTTTTGCTTTTGGTATATAGGTGCGCTTCTACATCAGCGCGTCCTTCCCTGAAAACCGTATCGATCTTTTCGCGGAGTAACTCTTTTTCATCCTTCTCAAAAAAATCGAGCGGATGCATACGTTTTACTTCTTCCGCAGAATAACCGGATATAATTTGAAAATTCCTGTTCCACCGGAAAAATCTCCGGTCCTTATCATACAGGTAAAATATACCCGGCAGACTATTGATGATAGAATCGGAAAGTTCTTTCTCCATCATTAACTGGCTTGTTCGGTGATTCACCAGTCGCTTTAGTTTTTCCGGCTGTACTGTTATATACCAGGAGAATATACCACCTACAATAGAGAACAAAAGTCCTAATGCCGATAATCCCCATACATGTGTATAGATCTCATTTTGCTTTAAAGAAGTTACATACAATTTCCATTCAGTATTGGGAACTTCTATAGTAACAAAGTCATGTTCATTCGGGATATTTCCACCGGGTAAGAAAAATTCCTCGCGCCCATCTTCCTGGTGAACACGCGAAAGCTGATAACGAAAATCATGATTACTATCGATATCTATACCTGTAGCTTTTATGAGGCTGGATAATTTGATGAGCACTGCAGCGAATCCCCAGAATTTTCCATCCACAAAAATCGGCTGGCGACCGATTACGGCTACACCACCTTGCACAAGATTAACGGGCCCTGCAAAGTAGAAATCTTTTCTGCGTATAGCGATGAGCGCGCCACTATGCCGAACAGTATCATCCAGAATATTATAGCCCATGGCCGCTTCGTTGCCACGCAAAGGGTATACATGTGTAATAACACCACCGTGAAGCAACTCGATAGCGTCTGCGAGCGGATTTGTTTTGAGAAGTTTTTGTCCGATGCTATCAAAGTTACCGGGCACGCCATACTCTTCCACGATAAACGCCAGCGTTCGTGTACTCGAAAGGCTATTGCTTAATGTTATGATTACTCTTTCCTTTTTGGCATTGGCCTGGTTGGTGAGTCTTCGTATCTCGGTTTCCCTTGCCGATCGATACCAGAAATACGCCAGGAGTTGTGTTAAGGCTGCCAACACGAGAAACATGCCCAGTCCTACAATAACGGGTTTCTTTAAATTGCGTAGTCGCATGCGAAGCCTCATTTCGGTAATTCAATATAAACGATCCCTTCTTCGCCAGAACCGAAGTGATTCGTGAAGGCATGCTTGCTCATTAGAGTCCTTTCCAATCCATGAGAGCAGGCAGCAGGATATAAACCAGTCGCTATTAACAAGGTAGCTAAAATTACAGGTGAAAACAATCGGTGAAATTGGATAGTTGGGGGAGGGTATGTTACTCCAAAATATACCCTATGAACCCTCAAAAATCTAGTTTCATACACGGTTCATACTTTATCCATGCTTTATCCATGCCTTATCTATACTTTATCCATACCGGATGTATGCTGTATCTATACCAGGCGAAATGCGGGTATTTACATGAATATGCCGGAGTAGGTCATTCTGGTATATTTTGGTACGCAATTACCTGATAGAGGTTTGGCTTGTTACTCCCTTGTATTAAGTTACATGATCAGACCGATCAAGGTGATGGCGTTGTGCTATTTCTTGTTTAAAAAGGTATATTCGACCGCTTTTTTTACAATAAGATTTATCAATGATTGGGCGAATAGTGTATTCTGTCATACGTTGTAAGCTGTCCATCTATAGGAATTTGTTCGAAATTATGAATTGTAGTAGCATTACTTTCAGCCTGGCGTATATGCCGGGCGTTGTATCGAATCAAAACGAAATAATAAACAACATGAAAAGACTGTTAGCATTAACCCTATTGCTGCTATCACTCAGTACCCATACAAGTAAAGCCCAGACGCTGCCGAAAGATGTTGACAGAAAAATGGATAGTTTGTTCTTCAACTATAATTCTGAAACACCTGGCGTTTCGGTGGTGGTTATGGAAGGAGGGAAGATCATCTTTAAAAAGGGTTATGGAGCCGCCAACCTGGAATATGGAGTACCGGTCACTTCTAAAACTGTTTTTCACATGGCCTCGGTGTCGAAACAGTTTACTGCTTTTTCTATATACCTGTTAGAGAAGCAAGGCAAGATTTCAATGGAAGATGATATCCGGAAATACTTTCCTGAATTACCAAATTATGGAAAAACTATAAAGATCAAACACCTGCTGGCACATACCAGCGGATTGCGCGATCAATGGGCACTGCTCACATTAGCCGGTTGGAGTATGGAAGATGTTATTACCACCGAGCAGATACTGACATTGGTTGCTAAACAAAAACAGTTGAACTTTGAAACAGGCACTGCCTTTGGCTATAGCAATACAGGCTATACACTTTTGGCTGAACTTATAGCGCGGGTTACAGGACAGTCGTTCGCGACCTTTGCCAAGGTAAATATCTTTGATCCGCTGCAGATGAATGATACGCAGATCTACGATGACTTTCACAAGATCGTAAAGAACCGCGCATATTCATACGAAAAAGTGAAGGGTACAGGTATATATAGGAAGAAAGAATTGCATTACTCCACTGCTGGCCCAACCAGTTTGTTTACTACAGCGGAAGATATGGCAAAGTGGGCAAATAATTTTGATAACCCCAAAGTGGGCGATGCAAAACTTATAGCAGCATTTAACAAAGTATCGTTATTCGATAATGGCAAACCGGTTGTATGGTCAGCCAGCAGAAATGATACAACATACCACGCGAAAGGACAACTGGTGTGGAAATACAATAGTCTCGACATCTTTAGTCACGGAGGGCACGATGCAGGATTCCGGATTTGGCTGGCAAGATTTCCACAGCGTAACGTTTCAATCATTACGTTGAGCAACGATGAACATTATGATATTCTGAGAACAGGATTGAAGATAACAGACCTGTATTTTCCCAATCAACCGAAAGACCCTGTTGCCTATAGAGCTCCAAATCCTGTTCAGGATGAGCCGGAGTATAGCACTGATTTTAAGAGCCTTGTAGGAGATTATTATAGTGATGAATTGTCTATCCGTTATACTGTAAAAATGCAAGACGATAAACTGGTTATGACTCACAACCGACTCGGCACGATAGAGCTCACGCAAACAGGGGATTATAAGTTTTCGGGAGTAAACAGCTTTGGTTTTGATCTGGAGTTTCTGAAGACCGGAAAAGAGATCACGGAGTTTAGTATTTCAAACTTTGGAGCGAAGAACGTAAAGTTCAAGCGCGTGAAAAGCTGACTTTCAGAAAGCGATCTGATATTGATATACTTATTTCGGTATGAAGAAGATATATACTTTGTCTACCAATATGTCGTGAGCTTGCCTACTATTTTGCCCGTTTCATTTTAGGATGGTTGCATTGCCGATTCATTAAACGATCCTTCATACGACAGTTCGGTAATTTGGAAGAAGCCTTGAAATGGTATGCATTGGTGCTGGTATAGTTGCAAAGAGTAGGTATATATAGCCCGCTTCGGAAGCAATCTGGAGCGGGTTTACTTATAAGATATTATTTAATTTCCAGACCAAAATTGAAGTTATATACCATTGATCCCGTAAGAAATGGTTGCCAGTCATTTTCATAATCTTGCCTAATCCAACTGGCCGAAGTGAGGGACCGATTTGTGAAGGAAGCTTTGTATTGAATATATTTATTCTGGTCGTTAGAGCTAAAGGGGTTGAAGTGATCATCACTATAGTATCCTAGAAATTCCAAGGCAATAAAAATGCCGTCAGGAGGAAGTGGTATATTTAGTGAATCAATATCAAAAGTTATTTCAGCCCGCTTTTCCGGGACTTCCTGAACAACGTTGTGCGCTAGAATTTCTTTTCCCGGACCATTGTGATTGGTATGCTCATACAGTTTAAGTCGTACGAGCAACTTGTGAAACTGAGGTTTTTGGTCGTATATCCATTTTACTTTCGATAGCATGAAGTATACTTTGGATATGTTGCCATGACGTTGTTCTGAATTTGCTATATATAGGGCAGCAGCATTTACACCCGCATAGGCACCCGATCTTTTCTCCCGATACAATCCCAAATTAATAGCATGTGTCTTTTGCTCTTTTGAAGAGACCATAACTTCCGGAAGTTGTATAGCATCTTCCTCAAGAAATATTGAATCAGTCATATACAGACAACTATATATGGCTTTCTTATAACCGATAGCCGAGATTGCCAGCGAATCCGACTGGAGACAGTTTATAGTAAAACTTCCGGAAAGATCAGTATACGTTCCGTTACTGGTGTTTCTGATGGCTATAGATGCCAGTTTTATAGGTTGGTGATCGTTGGCTGATACGATTGTTTTTTTAATGGTTATAGTTTGAGAGAAACATACAGAGCTTACAAAACCAATAACAACGGACAAGAGGAGTCTCCTGCCCGTTGATAAAAGCATTAATTGCAACATGGCCCGCAAGTTGTTTCTGATTTTACTTTTATCCATAGTCTGTACGTAGTTACCGTCTGGCAAATTGTTCCATTCTGATAGGCTACAATTTCGCCAGCCTCCTTGCCCCAGAACTTTGCTTCTGCATGTTGTGTGAGACAAAAGGTAAAGATGATGATTAATCCAGACGTGCTGAGATACTTGATGTACTTTTTCATTTACTCTTGTTATTTGGTGCTTAGAAATATTTGCAACAAGAATAGACGACCTGGCGGAAAGTAAATTTCCGTTAGCTTTTTGTGTTATCTGTTTTTTCTTCCATAGTATATTTAAATTCTCTTCGTGAATATTTTATCTTATAGCCTTTTCTTCGCAAATCGCCAATCATCTTTCGGATAGTTCTCTCTGTACATTCGAACTTGTTCACCAAATCATGAGGAGATAATAATTGTCCTTTTTTAATAATCTCCAATAGATATTCAAGACGTTGCGAGTATGTAAAGAAATCCATATAGCCTGCATTCTCTTTGTGTGAATGTAGACTTTATAATGTAGGTATATATAGTGTTTGCATAAAGATATTTGCATGACGCTTTTTCGAAGTGACCCGTAAATCTATATGTGGTATCATTGATATTTATACTATATCCCGTAATGTATAGATGTCTGGGCTTGGCTATAAATATGTTATAACTTCTATTGGATAGCAGTTACTACTGAGGGACGCAATGATAGCGTATTTTGTTTATCGATGGATTGCAAGTAAACTTCTGATGCCCGGACTTAATGCCTGTTCAATAATTGCTCCGGGTAAAAACTTAGTTGTTCCACTCCCTGAGCCCCTTGCTATATTTCTGTGGGCGGTTATTCAATCATTTCCTGATTTACTATATTTCCTGCCGGAAAGTATAAATAGATGAACAAAGTTAAATCGTTGCCTGCAGCAGGATGGATGGTTGTCGTAATTCTGCTGCTGGTTATTGGGTGCAGTAATTCGAGTCAGGAATCATTCGGTAATACGATTAATAGCTTCTGCGAATACACGCTGGAGCATCCCGATCAAAAAGAAGCCATCACCCAAACGCTTCGGAAAAAGGTAGTCCGGTTCACTGACTCAGTAAAGGTTCTCACAGATTGGAAAGGTAAAGTCGACTATATTCATATCTATAGCAACGATAAGCGCGTCAACTTTGGTGTAACGATACCGTTGACCGATACTACATCCCTAAGTCTTTCAGAGTCAAAATTCTTCGAAGATGGTCCGCTATATCATTCTCTGCAAAACCTGAAGGTGGGGGATGAGGTTTACTTTGATGGTCTCTTCAGATACTCGACTACAAGGGACATTAACTTTTATGTTGATCCGATCGAACCCGCTGGTATACTAAACGCGTGCAGGTGTGGCATTGTATTCGAGTTTTTAAGGATGGATACTATTCCTCGTAAATTCAGCAAGAGCTTTCTGCAGAAGCTGGAGCACGTGAACTCGTTTTACGATGAGCTATCCGAGCATACACACACTAAAAAGCCTTCGGCTCAAGACAGAGAGGAGATGCTGTCTCATATAGCGAGCGTGAAGGCTGATACGCTCGGACTCACAGCGGAAGAGAAGTACTATTACAACGACTATGTAAAGCTGATTCTCTGGAAGCCGCGGTATGAGCTTGAACATTTGCAATCTCTCCAATAGTTACTCGATCAGCTCGAAGAGACTAGAATTCAGAGGTAAATATACTTCGAAGTCTTTCTTTGTTCGAGGATCGTAGAACATGTTTGTTATAGTGAGTATCCAGCCGTTATCTTCCGGTGACTTTTGGCTACTGATATAGGTGGTCTTCAACCAGTATTTATTTAAGTAGGCAGGATGTTGTGTCAGCTTGTTTTCGTCTACAATTATAGATTTGATTCCCTTTTTCTTCAGCTGCTTTTTTAATTTTTGTGGATACTCGACTGCATCTTCTTCCGCGAATGTTTTGCTCTTGCCCATTTGCTTCTCTGTGAGCCACGACTGATTTGTTAATCCTGTTGTGTCAGTACCATTCCGGGCGAAAGAAATGTTTCTGGCTTTATTTTGCATTTCCAAAAGTCTTTCACCCGAATATCTTATTATCACTACAGTGTCACTTAAATCTATAGGTATAAACTTGTCTTTGTTCTTTTTTAATTCCTGCAATTCATCTTTTGTTAACTTGTCGTGGCGGTTAGCATGGACCTGTGCAAAAGATTGTGTCGAGATTATAAATAGGAGGGAAACGAATATATTTCTCATGAAGTACTTAATTTGTTAATCTATCTCCAGGATGCGTGAGTTACAGGATTTCCATAAGTCAGTAATAACTTTTGTAAAAAAAAATAATAGCAAGTCTCAACTAACTTCTAAAAGTATTCAATAACCCGCTCAGTTGTTAGATATGTATCGCGCGATTCGGTGGTTGTTCTTTTAAGCCAGTTTCCGGTTGTATCCATTGTTATGGTTGTTTTGCTTTTGCGCTTGTTTTGAATCTGATCTTCCTGCACAACATTACCCTGGCTATCGAATGTATAGCGAATGGTTGTTAAATACTTACCTGAATTTTCATAGACTGTATTGGTTGTCTTTTCCGTTATCTTTTTATACTGATCATATTTATAGCTGATTTTTATGTGCGTGTCTCCTGACTCGTGTTCTTGTGTATGGTTGATCAGATTTCCAAAGTTGTCGTACGCAAAGGTTTCTTTCATGTCGTGATTTCCTCCCATGTGCATGTTATACCTATCCATCTGGATTTCTCTTCCATTCTTATCATATTGATGAGTATATCTGCTCTCCAGTTGATTGTCTTTATCGAAAATTTTCTCCTCTATTCTATTACCATCCTGATCATAATAGAGCATGTAGGTAGTGGTTATTGCATTATTTGCATCAAGGCGTTCTATCCTGGTTAGAATATTATTGTTATATACATACTTTTGGCGATCTACCAGTTGCGCGAATTCCCAGGTCTGCTCTTCCACTATATAGCCACCGGAATTAAAGACTATCAATTCTTTGATTTTACAGTTTTTTTCTCCCGACTTTTTCATCACTCTGCATTGCTCTTTACTAATAGATTTTACACGCCCCTTCAGTTGCATCTTACTCCAGTCGTTGACAGGGTTAACATGGTTTATATGCTCATTGTTAAATGAACTGAAGAATACAAGGGCTGCTATAGAAAAAGCTTTTAGTAACATGATATTTGTGTCGCTGCTAACATACCAATATAAGAGCATTATACCTGCATTTATAACAGTTAAGGTGATAAGATATTGTCAATGCTCACCTGCAAATAACATTATCATCTTTCTGAAATAGATATCCGGAAGATTGACGATTTTTTACAATGTTTCAATATCAGAGTTTCTTCAACTTCGGACTCGTAACGGAGATTATTGAACGGATATCCACCAGAAATCTACCCGTAAAAAGTTTAGCGAAACCATGTCGTTGGAGTATCTCACAGCAGAACACCATTGGCGGTTATTATATACAGTTAACTATAATCTTTAACAAATTCTATTATGCCCAAACCCAATCTTACTATTGCAGTAGAGCCCGTACTGGACAACAAACTGCGTTATCTTGCTCAAGCCCCCTCATTCAATGGCGGTATAGCAAGATCAAAAATTATTGTGCGCCTGCGCATTACCAACAACGAGAATAAGAAAGTGCAGGTAACACACATTGCCTTTCACTTTCCCGATAGCAACATTCCCAAGAAAGGGATGGAAGCCGTGACAAAAGCAATTGCCCCTGACGACAGACCGGGTGAATCAACGATCGATATAAACGGCTGGATTAATCCACATATAACTGCCACCTGGAGTAATGGCACGGTAAATCTGGATGCTGATGGTACACAACAGGTATTTAATCAATGCTATATCGATAATCCTGCGCCCAAGAAAATATCCATTCATGTGCAGTGTGCTGATTTTAGTGAGGTGGTGGTAACCAAAGATTTTGAGATGGCACCCTATACATCTCCCACTACAGAAGGTGCCTTTCTGTTTCCCTTTAGTGTAGCGGATATAAAGAGTGGTGAATATTTTGTAACCCGTAGCGAACACTGGGCAAATGAAGGTGCTTATGGTTTGCAGATATATGCCCACGATGTATTTCTGGAAGGCAGTGTTAATGGTGAGAATATCAGTCCATATAAAGATGGTATTACCAA
The DNA here is from genome assembly GCF_036568665.1 of Ohtaekwangia sp. Taxonomy (GTDB): domain Bacteria; phylum Bacteroidota; class Bacteroidia; order Cytophagales; family Cyclobacteriaceae; genus Ohtaekwangia. Next base: position 13,538 of record NZ_DATCSD010000161.1, read on the forward strand.
GCCGACCAAAAACGCTGATTTCAGAATATGGGGAGTTCCTGTCAGGGCAATGGCAGATGGAATTGTTATTGAAGCTATAGACGATACTCCTGCCAATACCTATACAGGAGAATTTCCTCCGTCTCCCGTGCCAGATCCTAATCACGTATGGGTAAAGCATGGCGATGTATATGTATACTATACGCATTTTCAGCAGCACTCTATTCCGGCAGAACTGAAGCCCACAGCGCAAAATCCAAAGCCTTTTGTACGCGCAGGCGAGATGTTAGGCAGAGCGGGTAATTCCGGAAGAGCCTCCGGTCCGCATACCCATGTGCAGTGTTCTTACGGAGCTCAGAAGGGAGTGCTTATACCATTTCCTTTTCGAAAGGCATGGATTGTAGATAAAGAAAAATCTGACCCACCTAAAAATAACAGCAAGTGGGTAAGACTCGATGCAGAGGGTATTCCAAAAGAATATGTAGCTATATGGCCGGAATCTACCTGGCCGGGTTTTAAAGTGCCAACGGCCGGAATTACCGTACCTGGTAATTGGGATTACAAGTTTTGGAAAAGCGATGATCTCGATTCGTTTAAAACGAAAGTAAACGCCTATGCTGGTGATGGATATCCCATAACGTATGCGTCCAGTTTTTTAGATAATGGTCACAGACGATGGGTAGGTATATTTCGTAAGTCGAATGACAAAACCCATGACTGGGTAAGCAACAATTGGAGTAGTTTTATCGAAGAAGCGAACCTGCAGCACAATGACCATGGAAGGCGACTCATCCATGTACATGCCTATGATGACGGAGGTACCATAAAATATTATGGTATAGCACAGGTTGGTACCTGGGGCAATACCTGCTGGATGAGTGATGGTTGGGATTCCTTTAAAGCAAAGGTAAGTGAACTGGCGCACGATGGCAGAGCATTAGTGTATGTCTCTAATGTTGTACTAAACGGATCAAGACAATGGATCGGTATTGCCAGAAGTGCTGACTATACTACAGAACTTTTTTATAGCACAAGTTTAACAGAATTTGAAAGTAAACTTGATTCGTACAAAGAGCATGGTAAATATTGTATTCACATGTTTCCCTATAACAATGGTAACGAACATCGTTGGGCCGGGATTGTTAAAAAAATGGACGACCCTGCAAAGATGTGGCAAAATTCCAACTGGGATAGCTTTGTAGAAGTAGTAAGGTATGCCCAACAAAGTCAACAGCGAAGGCTGATCGGTCTTGAATTTCCTCAGTATTAGTTAACAATGCTAAGCGGCATGATGTGCTGGATGTTTATTCTATAGAACATCCACGGGCATCATGCCGCTAATGCAAACTATATCTGTGAAATTAGATAAATCATAGCATCGTGCAACTAACTATATAAAGCTATATAAAGCCTATAGCGTACGATCAAGATTCAACTCAGATGCCAGAATAACTTCGCGACTTTCAAGATTGGGAATAATTTTGCCGAGAACCAGGTTCTGAAAGTATTCTGAGTTACGGTGCTCTTCTACGGCCGTTGCATCGCTATAGCCTTCAAACAATATCAGGGTGTTGGCATTCGAATTACTTTGATGCACTTTGTAAAATATATTTCCTTTTTCCTTCTTACTTTTTTCGGCTACCTCGGCAAGGAGCGTGAGAACCGTATCGAGCTGGCCTTCTTTTACCTGCCATTTGGCAAAGGTATATACAGGTATCTGATTCATGATTTTAAATTTAGATTGCTAGTGTAATAGGTATATTTCTGTTAACTATAATTCCATTGCTTCTCCCTGCAATGAAAGAAGCAATGGAAGAGGTGATCTATACTTTGGATTCCAGAATGGCAACCATCTTTTCGCCTACACCTTTGGCAGATGCCGGGTTCTGACCGGTTACAAGGTTGCCATCGGCAATACTGTTGGCCGACCACGGTGCTGCGGCATGAAAGATAGCGCCCTGTTTGGTGAGGGCTGTCTGCAAATCGAAAGGCACATCCTTTCTGGCATAGTTGTCTTCTTCAGCTGTTGTAAAGGAAGCTATATTCTTGCCCTTCACGATGTAAGAACCATCACGCAGTTTTACGTTGAGTAAAGATACCGGACCATGACATACAGCTCCTACAACAGCGTTGCGCTCGTACGTTTCGGCAATCACTTTTTTAAGCAGCGGAGCTTCCGGCATATCTACCATAGGAGCAAGACCACCGGGCACAAAAACAGCATCATAGGCACTTACATCTACATCCGCCAGCTTCTTTGCTTTTTGCATATCAGCCCAGCCTTTGCCGGTTAAAAACTTCAGGTTGTCAGGATCATCAGCCAGGTTCAGTGCATCCAGGTAAGGAGTGTCGCCCGATAAACTGGCAAAGTCTATTTGATAGTCAGCTTTGTCAAACTCAGCATAGGGGTGCGCTACTTCGGGTAAAAAGTTACCGGTTCTTCTATTGTTCGGGCCAATCACATTGGTGTTTGAAACGATGATAAGAATTTTCTTTTTCATGACTTTAAATTTTTAATGGGTTTAGAAAATGTTTTGCCGTTGATCAACTTGGTAAGACAAAACTACCATCAGAAGGTGCCCGAGAGGAAGGAGCGAAGTCACAAAAAAAGTGTGACTGGAATCACACTTTCGAAGCCGG
>NZ_DATCSD010000162.1:0-14168 GCF_036568665.1 Ohtaekwangia sp.
ATTAACGGTTTAACAGTTCCATAATCGAACACTTTCCTTTTCACATCGTACGATCGTTATCCATAAAACAGCGTTTCTGCTATAGAATCCTGCTGGTATAACCTTTGTCATGAGAGGAGAGACGCAAACCTTCACCGCATGATTAAATACTATATTCTTCTGTTTGTCCGCAATATGAGACGACAGAAATTATTCTCGGCTATAAACCTGTTGGGCTTAACAGCCGGTATTGTGAGCACGTTGCTAATATACCTGTATGTGCAGCATCAATTCAGTTACGATCGTTTTCATGCTAATGCCGATCATATCTTTCGTATCAACCAGACATTTATTTGGGGCGAGAACGATGAGCATCAGTTCTCCTCTACTGGTCCGGGTGTAGCCTATGCGTTGCAAGCCGAGATACCGGAAGTAAAGGAGGTAACACGCGTACATGCTCCGGGAAATTTCCTGGTGTCGTATACCAATGCCAAACACGAGTCGCGGTCGTTTGATGAGAAAGGTATATTTGCGGTTGACTCTAACTTTCTGAAAGTATTTACTTTCCCATTGTTAAAAGGTAATGTAGAATCATCGCTTCGTTATCCCAACAGTGTGGTGCTAACAGAGTCGACAGCGAAGCGCTATTTTGGTGAAGAAGATGCTGTAGGCAAAATACTGGAAGTAGATAACATCATTACCGATACAAACTACGGGGGCACTACCGTTGCGCCCAGGCAGGCTTATGAAGTAACGGGTGTAGTACAAGACCCACCGGAGAATTCCTATATACAGTTTGATATACTCGTGTCGATGAGCAGCTTCCCCAGGGTAAAGAAGCAAAGCTGGAGCTGGATTTGGACTACTTTTGAAACATACGTGTTGCTGGACGAACATGCTTCGATAGAAGCGGTGAGCTCCAAACTGCCTGCGCTGCCAAGAAAATATGCAGAGGCTACCCTGCAGAATGTTATGAATCAATCGTTCGATGACTATACCAAAAACGGCAAGAAATGGGAATTATTTGTGCAGCCACTTACCAGCATCCATTTATACTCTTCCAATGTATATAATCGCCTGAACGATGTAGGCAGCATAACAACGCTCTATATATTGATGGGTGTGGAAGCATTTATCATTTTATTGTCGTGCATCAACTTTATGAATCTCTCTACAGCACAATATACTCGCAGAATAAAAGAATCGAGTCTGCGCAAAGTGCTGGGATCAGACCGCTCGCAACTGGCCATGCATTTCTTTTCCGAAGCGTTAATGTTCTGTGTATTGGCAGCTGCTATCGGCTTGGGTATAACACAACTGGTGTTACCATACTTCAATGTAATGACGGGCAATGATCTGCACTTGCGTTTATTCAGCAGTCCCGAAGTGATCGTTGCACTTGCTGTGTTAATTATACTCATGAGCGTTCTCTCCGGAAGTTACCCGGCTATATTTCTGAGCAAATTCTCTCCGGTAGAAGCGATGAAAGGAAAGCTGCGCACCGGCAAGCAGGGAAGAACTTTACGCAACGGACTCGTTACCTTTCAGTTTGTGATCTCGATGGTGCTGATCGTTTCTACAGTAGTGGTATTTCAGCAACTCCATTACCTGGCAAGTAAAGATATAGGCTTTAACCGCGAGAACCTGGTAATCGTCAATCGTGCAGAATGGATAAACGATAAGAAAACATTTCTGCATGCCATGGAAAATATACCAGGCGTGGAAGAAGCATCCTGGACAACCGCAGCGCCTCCCCGTATCTATGATGGCGATCAGTTTATGGCAGAAGAACGCAGCGACAAAGCGATATCACTCAACTACGTAAAAGCGGATGATCACTACTTATCAACACTCGATCTGAAGCTGGTGGTAGGACGAAACTTCTCGGATGCCACACAGGCTGATAAAGAACGGGTGATCCTGAATGAAGCAGCTGTAAAAGAATTTGGCTGGAAGGTAGATGAAAGTGTACTGGGTAAAAAAGTAAGTTACCCCGGACAAGGAAAGTCGTTTGAAGTAGTGGGCGTTGTAAAGGATTTTAACTACTGGGCGTTGCAGGCTCCGATACAGGCACTGGGTATATTTCATGTGGAAGGATCAATATTCTCCAACGACCATCAATATATAGCGCTGCGCATCAAGCCGGGCGATGCTGATACGTGGAACGCATTTATGAGCGCGTTGCAGAAGAACTGGAAACAATATACCGGTGATGCTCCCTTTCAGTATGAATTTGTAGACCAGGCTTTTGCTGAAACGTTTAAAGCCGAAGCGCAATTTGGTAAAGCATTGATCGTATTTGCATCGCTCGCTATTATGATTGCCTGCTTCGGATTGTTGGGTATGATCATCTATACCCTGGAGCAACGCACCAAAGAAATTGGTATACGCAAAGTAGTAGGTGCTTCTGTATGGAGTATATGGATCATGATCGTAAAAGACTATACTTATCTTATACTCGCAGCCGTTGCCTTGAGCACACCGTTCTGCATCTGGTTCCTTAACAACTGGCTCGAAGATTTCAACTATAGAATAGTGTTAACTCCGTGGTCGTTCGTAATAGCAGGCGGTAGTTTGTTGCTCGCGGCCATCAGTATAACCAGCTATCACGTATTGAAAGCAGCGCGAATGAACCCCGTAAGCGTACTTAAAGACGAATAAATTTATTACTCATAGTCACAGATTTATGCAGAGAAGAGGGCCTCTTCATCTGTATAAATCTGTGAAATATGTGGGAGCTTTTTGCCTTTCTTCTGCGTCTGCCCGCGCGATCTGCGGGAAATAATTATATCCGGAATCGAACGCCATCCCCTGATACCGGACGCTTCTCTCTTCCCAAAAATGCTTTTCTGCCGTAATTTCGCTGCTGGTATGACCTTTGTCTAAAACAACATCAAACTATCAGCAGCATGATCCGATATTACTTTCTCCTCTTCTTTCGCAACATCAAACGTCAGAAATTATTCTCATTCATCAACCTTGTTGGTCTCACTGCCGGTATTGTAAGTACACTGCTTATATACCTCTATGTGCAGCATGAGTTTAGTTACGATACTTTTCATAAGAACGCGGAGAATATATATCGTATCAACCAGACGTTTATCTGGGGCGAAAAAGATAACAAACAATTTGCTTCGCTTGGTCCTGGCGTTGCGTACGCTATAAAAGCCGAAATACCAGAAGTAAAAGAAGTAACGCGCATACAACCTCCCGGAAATTTTCTGGTGACCTATGCGGAAGGAAATGACGGCATAAAGTCTTTTGATGAAGGAAATATACTTGCCGTTGATTCCAACTTCTTCGATGTATTTACTTTTCCACTTGTTAAAGGAGATATCAAGACAGCGCTGAAGAAGCCGCATTCATTGATCCTGACTGAGTCGACTGCGAGGAAATATTTTGGCAACGAAGAGGCTATTGGTAAACTTCTTGAATTTGGTGCCGACAGTGTAAAACAAACAGGAGAAGTTACAGCTATAGTAAAAGATGTTCCGGATAATTCCTATATCCAGTTCGATATGCTGATATCGATGAATAGCTTCCCGGCTGTAATGCGCTCGAATGACCTTTGGTTATGGACAACCTTCGAAACATTTGTATTGCTCGATGAACGCGCTTCAGTTGCAGCATTGGAATCCAAACTTGCTCCACTGCCCCGTAAATATGCCGAAGGTACATTGCAGCGCGCCATGAACCAGTCGTTCGATGACTATATCAAAAGTGGAAAAGAATGGAACCTGTTTGTGCAGCCGTTCACTTCTATTCATTTGCATTCTACCAATGTATATAACCGGTTGAACAGCACCGGTAACATCACCACGGTATATACTTTGATGGGCGTGGAAGTGCTGATCATTTTGTTGTCGTGTATCAACTTTATGAATCTTTCCACGGCACAGTATACCCGCAGAATAAAAGAATCGAGTCTGCGCAAGATCATGGGCTCCGATAAACTTCAACTGGCATTGCATTTCTTCTCAGAGGCATTTATGTTCTGTTGCCTGGCAGCACTGGTAGGTTTTGGCCTGATCCAGATATTATTACCATTCTTCAATGTACTTACCGGCAATGATCTGCATTTGAATTTACTGCAGGATCAAAGTGTACTCTGGATTTTACTGGCATTGATTGTAGTGATGAGTCTGCTCTCCGGAAGTTACCCCGCTATATTTCTGAGTAAATTTTCTCCGGTAGAGGCGATGAAAGGGAAAGTGCGCACCGGCACACAAGGTAAGGCTATACGCAATGGCCTGGTAACCTTTCAATTTGTTATCTCGATGATATTGATCGTTTGTACGATCGTAGTGTTTCAGCAGATCAGATTTTTAGCGCAGAAAGATATAGGCTTTGATCGCGAAAATCTGTTAGTAGTAAACCGCGTAGAGTGGGTTAATGATAAAGAGACATTCTTAAATGCGTTGGAAAATATAAAAGGCGTGCAGAAAGCTTCGTGGTGTAGTGCCGTGCCACCCTATATTTATGATGGCGATCAGTTCAGTGCAGAAGGCTCGGGTGGTAAAGTTACTCCCATCAATTACCTGAAGGCGGATGAGGAGTTTGTATCAACACTTGGATTGGAATTGAAGGTTGGCAGACAATTTTCAAAAGATATACCAGGAGATAAAGATCGCGTGATCCTGAATGAAACCGCAGCGCGTGCACTGGGATGGAATGTAGATGAGCAAATACTGGGAAAGAAGATCAGCTATACCGGTCGCGGACAATTTGAAGTAATTGGTGTAGTACGCGATTTCAATTACTGGTCACTTAACCAGGTTATACAGCCCATGGCTATATTTCATATTAACGGTGAAGTATTTTCTGTAGGGCAACAATTTGCTGTAATGCGTGTAACACCGGGTGATGTGGACGCTGTAAAATCATTGCTCGCATCTGTTGAAAAAGACTGGAAGCAATTTGCCGGTAACAATCCATTCCAATATAATTTTGTAGATGATTCATTCGACCGGAATTTCAAATCAGAAGAGAAATTTGGTCATGCACTCACTGTGTTTGCAGCGCTGGCTATATTAATTGCCTGCTTTGGTTTATTGGGTATGATCATCTATACTTTAGAGCAGCGCACCAAAGAAATAGGTATACGTAAAGTAGTAGGAGCCTCCGTTGGCAACATCTGGATGCTGATTGTGAAAGACTATACCATGCTGATCATGCTTGCCATTGTTGTAAGTACACCCTTGTGTATCTGGGGACTGCATCATTGGCTGGAGGAATTTCAATATCGCGTGTCTATCTCGGCATGGCCGTTTGTTATAGCGGGCGGAAGTATATTGATCACCGCCTGGATCATAACCAGCTATCATGTTATCAAAGCAGCGCTTACCAATCCGGTTAAGGTTTTGAAGGACGAGTAACGCCTCAATAGCAAGGAATTGTACAGACTTCATCAGGAAGAATGATTATTCAGAGTATTAATCTTACACACTGTGTAAGACATGCTTTTTTCTGAATACTTTTGGCTAAATGAAGTCTGTATATATTGTTATTGCACTATGGTGTCAGACACTGATAGCTATATCTTCGCCTGTATCGGGAAAGAGGGCCGTTGCTATATTGCCTTTTTCAAGTGAAGATGCTGGTCTTTCTGCAAGCGGAAAACTCAAGGAATACTATACATTTGTTTCGAGCGCTTTTCTGCGCGATGGCAGATTTACTGTTGTTGAGAGAAACTCATGGGAGTTGATCCACCAGGAAAGAGAGTTGCAAAAATCAGAAGAGTTTATTGATGGTACAGTAATTGAACAAGGCAAAAGTATAGGTGCTGAGTATCTTGTTACTGGTTTCTTCTATGTAAAACAGAATGCCTATTCGGTAAAACTGTCGTTGATTGATGTGGCAACAGGAGAGTTGACAGGTAGCCAGATAATTGATTTTTCTTCTGCTCAATTTCAGGAAGCTTCAGGAAGCACAGCCTCCGTTGCATCGATGGTTATGGTAAACAAGATCCGAAAGGATTTTATCTATAAGTATTTTCCCCAGCCAAAATTTATAGTTCTCCGAAAATTAGGGAACGCTGAAAAATCCAAATTGCTGTTGGTAGCTGCGGGGGCAAAAGATGGTATTCAACGAAAAGACATCATGGAGATTGTTGTTCTGCAAGAAGAGATTATGGAAGGGAAAACTGTTGAGCGACATGTGCAGGTTGGGAAAGGAAAAGTAACGAAAATTGAAAATGAAAATTTTTGCATCGTTACTGTTACATACGGTTTAAAAGAGATCAATAAAAATCTGGTGGATAGTATCAGACTATATTCTAAAATATCACTATGAGTTTTATATACGTTACCCGTGGCAGTTATTGGTTCGCTGTAATTCTTTATTTTGTTATTTTCTCTGCGTCCGCTCAGCAATACACGGTAAGAGTTAATCCTGTTACTGCAGGAGTAAATATTCCGATGAGTGTAAAGCGGGCAGCGCAAGAGACCGTGATGAATATTTTTGAAAACGATTCGCGCTTTACAGTAACCGAAGCGAATCCATCCATAGAAGTATATATTAATATCTATGGTTTCCGCACAAAGGAATATCAAATGAAGGATCCGGCTCCCGTGGCAGGCGGACAGCTACCCAGGATGCTGAGCATGAAGCTGACGGAAATATCGTGGACTGTTAGATTTATAGAAACAGCCGGTAACAGGATCATTTCTGTACGTAATTATTTTCAACGATCAGACTCCGAGATAACACAGAAGGAGCCGTGGGATAAAAATCCAACTACAGATGTACAGAATAATTTCAGTACTGTGATCAGCGAACAGGTACTGCAGGCTTTCCCCATACAATTTACGGTTGCAAAAGAAGGTGAGAGGGGTTCGGCTTTACTATTAACTACCGATGTTCATTCAAGACCTTTGATTGGTAAAAAAGGTAAAATATATAGGGCGATAAAACAAACGTATAACAATGGCGAAGCTGTGCGCAAGGTAAACGTAGGAGAGTTTTCTGTTCGCGAAAAATTGGAAGGAGCAAAATATAGTGCTTCCATTGAAGATGGCAAACGCGATATACTGGAAGCATTAAAAAACGGAGAAATATTACTTGCTGAGAAAGGCGAGGTGGAAGAAAGCAATATCTCGCGCAAGAGTATAGCGGTTATTCCATTTACATCTGGTATCGATACACTGGGCATCCATCAGCAGAACCTCGCCATGAATATGGTTGTAGAGTCGTTCCTGGAAAATCATCAGTATACATTGTTAGATCACAGCGCTTATTCTAAATCGTCTGTAACCGATCTTTCACAGGACCTCGATAAGATCAGAAAGGATAAAACTATTGCAGCCGATTATTTATTGACAGGGCATATATATACATTCGGTACAGCCTATCACAAGAATACAGGAAGCTTCGATGTTGTCAAGAATGGATATTACTCTACGATGAAAATCGGTGTCAAGCTTATTGATCTGGAAACCGGTGCCGTGGTGAAGGATGAATTTATCGAGAGCAATCAGATCGATCATCACATGCAATTGCCGCACATGACAGACGCAACATCTTCTTTGCAAATGGCATTGAATTCGTTTGTAAGTCGTGTTAATCACATGGTATTGAAAGGCGAGTTGCTGGAAGTAATTCAGATCACCGAGGCGAAATCGGCCAAAGCACAAAAGATATTGATCGCTGGTGGTACTGCTCGGGGTTTGGCTTCAACGTACGCGTATGGTATAACAGAAATGATTTATCCTAAAGTACCTTTCGAGATTGTTCAGATATTGGAAGAAGAAGTTGATGGTAAAAAACTTCAACGTTACGAACGCATTGGCGAGGCAAAAGTAGAAGACGTAGAGGGGCCGTTGTTTGCGCAATGTAAAGTAACCAAAGGCAATGAAGCTGTTTATACGGCATTGCAACAGGGGGCAAAACTGTTATGTCGTGCTCTGAATTAAATTTGTTTTATTATGTATCGTAATTATACGCTGGCGTTTATCTCGTTTCTTTTTCTGGGTATACTCAATATAGCTGCACAAGCACAGGTAACTCCTTCCGTAGCGCCCACTATCATGGTTATAGCTAACCGTGACTCTACCAGTAAGGATGAAGCTGATGTTCAGGTTGCTATTCAGAAAGTAAAAGAACTCTTTGAGTCGCAGGGATTCAGAACAATAGATATAGCAGTGAAAGAAAAGCAGACAGCTTCCGACAGAGCATTTGAACGCGAAAATAAAGTATCACCGAGACAGGAATTACTGGAGGCGTATGCAGCCGATATACTGGTTGAAGTATTGGCCATACGCAAGTATAGCAGTAATGGTAACGCGGCTACTGTATTGATTACCGGATATGATGCATCCACCGGAAAGAATCTGGCTAACCGAACAGGTTACTCACAGAAATTTTATACCGATGATTTCTCCCGACTTACACTGCGTGCCGTGAATGCATGCACACCGGAGTTTATTGCGGTCATTCAGGAAAATTACCAGCAGGCACTTCAGCAGGGAAGACCTGTATCGATGAATATTACTTTTGATTTCAATTCCCGCTATACGATGTATTCACGTGTAGGTACTTCTAAAATAGAACTGGCTGAAGCATTGGAAGACTGGATACAGAGCAATGCCTTTAAGCAAGTATATAAGATAAATGGTTTGGCAGAAACGAAATTGATAGTGGATGAAATGCGTGTTCCTGTAAAAGATCAGGAAGGTAAACCGATTCGTCTTACCAAATTCTTTGCAGGCTTACAAACATATCTGCAACAGTTCGGGCTGGAAACTACTCGCGATATACAGGGTTCTAAAATATTTGTAACAATAAAATGAAATATACCGGTATATATATACTACTCATCATTGGCGGGCTCGTAAGTAGACAAAAATGAAGCAGGAAGTGTCGTTGATACCTATACAAAGTCGGTAGAATTTACCTTAAAACGGTAAGCGTACAAACACCTGTAAGCAGTAGCTAACATTCGTTTTTAGCGGAATTTTCAAATATTTTTCTCGTTTCACTTGAACGGTACGCGATTATTTGTGACAATTGTACTCGCACAGAATTTTATGATGAAAAATCAAAGAATCACCGAACGCTTGTTAAACTCTACGGAGTTGAACAGACTTACTGTGCTTGTCATTATCGTGAACATTCTACTTGTCAAACCCGCAGGGGCGATAGTGATTTAATATTTTAAACAGAACATCACAGACCGCCCCGATAGCCTCGGGGCGGTTTTGTTTTATATAAGAAATTACAAACTAACAGTTGTAAATATGTACTACACGAAAGACACGATCTTATTCCTGAATGGCAAGTTCATAAAGGCTGTTGATGCACACACTGATCTGTATAGTCAATCGCTACACTATGGATTTGGCGCGTTCGAAGGGATCCGTGCCTATCAGACCATGAACGGAGTAAAGATCTTTAAAGCGTATGAACACTTCGAGCGTCTGAAAAAAAGTTGTGCACTGGTTGGTATCCCTTTCAATTACGAAACAGAAGAACTTGTACAGATCGCCTATCAATTACTGGAGAAGAATGATATGGGCGATGCCTATATACGACCACTGGTATACTGCGGCCCCAATATGCAGTTAACACATACCGATGAGGTATATCTGATGATGTGTACGTGGGAGTGGGATAAATATCATGGAGAGAAGCAACTGAAGATGTGTATCTCATCCTACCAGCGTCCCAACCCCAACTCACTCAAAATGGAGGCAAAAGTTACCGGTCATTATGTAAACTCAATCCTGGCAACAAGCGAAGCAAAAGTAAGAGGATACGATGAAGCCCTGATGCTTGACATGGAAGGCAACATCGCGGAAGCACCCGGTGCAAATTTCTTCATGGAAAAGAACGGTGTGTTATATACTCCTTCACTGGGACATATACTCCCCGGTATAACACGTCAAACAGTCATCAACATTTGTCGTGAGCTGGATATACCGGTAAAAGAAAAACAAATAAAAGTAGAAGAACTCGAGACTGCCGACAGTGCCTTTCTGTGTGGTACGGCTGCTGAGATCGTAGGCATTGAATCCATCGATGCAAAGCCTTTTGGCAAACCCTGGTACGATAGCCTGGGTGCTACTGTGCAAGAGGCCTATAAATGTCAGGTACTCGAGAAATCATTCAGTTACGTCATCATCTAAACAACCAGATGTCCGTGGAAAAAGCGGAGTATCCTTCGGGATACTTCCTTTATCCGCGAGATAAAAATCAAAGCAAGAATACGAAGGGAAGAATTTTTTAAACTTAATCATTAACCAATAACGTGAGCAAAGAATTAAATAAGTACAGCAAGACATTGACGCAAGACCCAACCTTGCCTGCTGCACAAGCCATGCTATACGGAATCGGTCTTACCGATGACGACATGCAGAAAGCACAGGTAGGAATTGTAAGTACAGGATATGATGGCAACACCTGCAACATGCACCTGAACGATCTTGCACAAGATGTAAAAACGGCTGTATGGGATAACGACCTGGTAGGATTGATCTTCAATACAATTGGCGTAAGTGATGGCATGAGTAACGGTACAGAGGGTATGCGTTATTCGCTGGTAAGCCGTGAGATCATTGCTGATTCGATCGAAGCGGTATGTGGCGCGCAATACTATGACGGACTGATTGCTGTAGTAGGATGTGATAAGAATATGCCGGGGGCATTGATTGCGATGGGAAGATTGAATCGTCCTGCGATCATGGTATATGGCGGAACTATAGCGGGTGGTCACTGGAAAGGACAAGAGCTCAACATCATCTCAGCTTTTGAAGCGCTGGGACAAAAAATGGCGGGCAATCTTTCTCCGGAAGATTTTAAAGGTATAGTAAAGAACTCATGTCCGGGTGCCGGTGCATGTGGTGGTATGTATACTGCTAATACAATGGCTTCTGCTATTGAAGCACTGGGTATGTCATTACCATATTCATCATCCAATCCTGCGGTGAGCGATGATAAGAGAACGGAATGTATAGCATCGGGTAAAGCGATCAGAAATTTACTGTCGCTTGATCTGAAGCCACGCGACATCATGACCTTTAAAGCATTTGAGAATGCTATTACCGTAGTGATGGCACTGGGTGGTTCAACCAATGCTGTGCTTCACCTTATCGCCATGGCGAAATCGGTAAATGTAAAGATCACACAGGAAGATTTCCAGCGTATATCAGACAAGACTCCACTGCTTGCAGACTTTAAACCCAGCGGTAAATATCTGATGGATGCACTGCACAAAATTGGTGGTGTTCCTTCTGTCATGAAATATCTGTTGGAAAAAGGTTTTCTCCATGGCGATTGTGTAACCGTAACGGGTAAAACACTTGCCGAAAATGTGAAGGATGCTCCTTCGCTCGACTTTGCCAAACAGGATGTTATATACCCGATCGAAAAACCACTGAAGCCTACTGCACACTTGCAGATACTCTATGGTAATCTCGCAGAGAAAGGTTCAGTAGCAAAGATCACGGGTAAAGAAGGCGAGAAGTTCAAAGGACCTGCTCGTGTATTCAATGGAGAATTTGAATTAGTAAATGGTATACAAAGCGGTCGTGTAAAAGCCGGAGATGTAGTGGTGATCCGCTATGTTGGTCCGAAAGGAGCACCCGGTATGCCGGAGATGTTAAAGCCTACTTCAGCTATTATGGGTGCGGGTCTCGGTAAATCTGTAGCGATGATTACCGATGGACGTTTCTCCGGAGGTTCACACGGATTTGTTATAGGTCACGTTACACCGGAAGCGTATGAAGGTGGAAATATAGCGCTCGTAGAAGAGAATGACCTGATTGAGATCGATGTTCAGAAACATACCATCAACCTGTTGGTAGATGACCAGACGATAGCCAAACGTAGAGCAGCCTGGACAAAGCCAGGACTGAATGCCAAGAATGGAATTTTATTGAAGTATGCCAAACAAGTAAAAACTGCTGCTGATGGATGCGTTACTGACGAAGACTAAACCTGCTGCTGAAAAGGAAGCACAACAGAAGAAAAAGATTTCCGGCTCGGAAGCCTTGTTGAATTCCCTCGTTGCAGAAGGTGTCGATATAATTTTCGGCTATCCGGGTGGCGCTATCATGCCGGTATACGATGCACTCTATAGTTATTCCGACAAACTGAATCATATACTGGTTCGTCACGAGCAAGGAGCTATACATGCAGCGCAAGGTTTTGCACGCGTATCTGGCAGAACAGGAGTAGTGTTTGCAACGTCAGGGCCAGGCGCCACAAACCTGGTAACAGGTCTGGCAGATGCATGCATCGACTCAACGCCATTGGTATGTATCACGGGGCAGGTGTTCGCACACCTGTTGGGAACAGATGCTTTCCAGGAAACCGATGTGATCAACACAACCTTGCCGGTAACAAAATGGAATGTGCAGGTAGCAGAAGCAAAAGATATAGCACCGGCTGTAGCAAAGGCTTTCTATATAGCAAAGACTGGCAGACCCGGTCCTGTGCTGATCGACATTACCAAGAATGCACAGAATGAAATGATCGATGAGTTCGAGTATAAAAAATGCGAACACATCCGTACCTATAAACCGAAGCCTGTGCTGCAGCCATCGCAGGTTGAAAAAGCAGCCGAGCTGATCAATGGAGCGAAGCGCCCCTATATATTGGCCGGACAAGGTATATTATTGTCAGGCGCTACCAAGGAGTTGATCGCTTTTTCTGAAAAGACTGGTATACCAGTAGCCTGTACGTTGCTTGGCCTGGGAGCTTTCCCCACCGATCACCCGAACTATGTTGGCTATTTGGGTATGCATGGTAACTATGGTCCGAACGTTAACACCAATGAGTGTGATGTATTGATCGGTATAGGTATGCGCTTTGACGATCGTGTTACAGGCAACGTAAGCAAGTATGCGAAGCAGGCGAAAGTAGTACACATCGATATTGACAAGGCGGAGATCGACAAGATCATCAAGACCGAAGCCTTTATACATGCCGATGCAAAAGAAGCATTGGAAGCATTGATACAGAAATGTAATCCCGGCAAACATACCGAGTGGGTTGACAGCTTCCACAAACTCAATGACATTGAGTATAACAAAGTCATTCATCGTGAGTGTAATCCTTCTGAAAAAATTACGATGGGTGAGGTGATCAGCAATCTCTCCACATTATCGAAAGGTGAAGCAATTGTAGTAACCGATGTAGGCCAGCATCAGATGGTAACATCACGTTACTATAAATATAAAAATCCGAGAACCAACGTTACGTCAGGTGGAGCAGGTACAATGGGCTTTGCTTTACCTGCTGCGCTCGGGGCTAAACTGGCTATGCCGCAGAACCAGGTTATCGCTGTGATAGGCGATGGTGGCTACCAGATGACGGTGCAAGAGCTCGGAACCATTATGCAGTATGAGATCCCGGTAAAAATCATGGTACTCAACAACAGCTTCCTCGGCATGGTACGTCAGTGGCAGCAGTTGTTCCATGGCAAGCGTTACTCGTTTACCGAGATGACGAACCCTGACTTTATCAAACTGGCCGGTGCCTATAATATCAAGGCGCGCAAAGTAGAAGCACGTGAAGATCTGCAAAGCGCTTTACAGGAGATGCTTGATTCAAAGACCTCTTACTTCCTTGAAGTAGTAGTAGGTAAAGAAGACAACGTCTTCCCGATGGTGCCAGCAGGAGCCGGAGTAGCCGATGTATTACTCGAAGCACCTCCCTGCTAAATCGCGGACATGTACAATCACACTTCACACCACTAGTGGCTTGCAGCCAGTAACTAGCAATTATTTATGAAACAGGACTTCACATTAGAAATACATTCAGATAATAACTTTTCGGTTTTGAACCGGATCGTGAATATTCTGAACCGAAGAAGAGTTCGGATAAAACGGCTCATCGCCCACGAAGCAGAAGATGATTTTCGCAGAGGTGTAGCAGTATTATTACTCTTCACCACCGAAGACATGATTGAAAAAGTAAAACAACAGGTAGAAAAACTGATCGAAGTAGAGCATGCTATATATTATGCAGGCAGCGATCTATACTGTGAACTGAGTGCTAAACACAACGAACAAGCGGTATAAATTACCGACAACCAAACGCAAATACATAAAACGTAAAAACTTAAACACAATAAAAATGGCAAAGATTAATTTCGGAGGAACCATAGAAGAAGTAGTAACGCGCGAAGAGTTCCCGATGGAAAAAGCATTGGAAGTAATGAAGAATGAAACCATAGCAATTATCGGATATGG
>NZ_DATCSD010000163.1:0-13726 GCF_036568665.1 Ohtaekwangia sp.
GCCTTGACAACGTTCCGCCTCCCGAGCTTGACCAACCCGCCCCATACCAGGGTTCAACGGCTGCAGTAAGGTTTAGATCAGCGGGATTGTAATAAAGGAATACATTATCCGTAAGATCATGATCGGTCACTGTCCACAATGGAATCTGGATCGAAGGTGAACCGCTGTTCATATCGACAGGGATTTCTCCTTGCGAGAAGGCATTGGCCATCAGGAAATAGAAAAATGCGAAGAGAAGAAACTTCTTCATATATAGATTATTAAGTAAATACTGGTGAAGAGATTAATCAGAAAATAGAAAAGAAATAACAGCTTGTGAGTACGATCGCTGGTAATAGTATAAATGTATACTATTGATTTTTCCAGGTTTGGGGTTAGGTGCTTGCATAGCAGGTGCGGGTGTCTATCAGTAATTCAAATTTATTGATTGGGAAATAAAAACATAATTTTATATCCGATACATCAACGTTTGAGTGACATACAACTGAACAATATTAGGTTTTTATGCTTGACCGGAAAACGATTTAGTACTATAAATTTGAGCTTTATTAGTGTAAAACTAGGCGTCTAACTATGGACAGATCAAGGCTGTATTAATTAATTCAGTATATAGTACATTTTTACTATATCAACTACGGGTATAGCAATCTGGTCAATCAGGAGAAAAGCTGGATATTGAAAAAGTAATAGGTAACGATGTCAGTAAGTATTTTGCGTATGTCGTTAGATTACAGAGATTTATAGCATATATACTATTAGCTTAATTACTAAAATCAATATCCGGGCGATCTACTTTGCGTTCTTTCATTTTGCCGTTGGAGAGTCTTCCGAGCGGGAGTTGTACGGATAGTTTGAAGTAGCGGATCTCTCTGCGATTCATCGTGGACTGATATACTCCGGGTTGATCGTATATAGTTACAAACCTGCGGGAGTTAAAAACATCGTTAATGGAGAAGGTAACGTTCCCTTTGTTCTGAAGTATATTTTTTCGAAGGGCAAAGTCTACACCGTTCACGGCATTTTGATAGCCCTGTAGTCCGGGATTTTTACTTCTTCGCTGGGCACTGGCCTGTGCCGATATACCGGCCGGGAATTTATAGGTGAGATTTACTTTAGCGTTATAGCCTACCATTTCGTTGGAGAGGGTAACGGATTGAAGAATTACTTTGTAAGCATTCAGATTCACTAATATACTCAGAGGCCCTGCAGAGTATATAACTGTATTGTCAAGACCGTATCGTATATCGGCTTTTACGTTTTGATAGGTTGTTACCAGGATAGTAGAGTCTGTCGCCAGTGGAGTTACGATTGGTTTTATGGTATGGTCTTCATATATATAGTAGGCTGTAGGCAGCCATTGCACACTGTGTTCTGATTGCGTACTCCATGTTTTGTTATAGCTGAGTTCTGCTGTGTTAACAAACTCCGGGCGCACTGCAGGGTTACCGATGGTAATGTTCTGCCGGTCGTTGGCTTGTATGCCGACAAACACGTGTCTGAAATTGGGCCGGCCTACTTTTCGGCTCAGACTAAAATTCCATTCAGAATTTTCGTTCACCACCTTGTTGAATGCCAATGATGGAAAGAACGATTGAAACAAATTCTGCCCGGTCCTGGATGGATAATTATACCCGAAAGTACTTCCGTCAAACCGGGAAACACCGTGCAGACTGGATTGCTCCATGCGTAAACCCGCCTGCATATTTACTTTTGGAGAAAGTTGTTTGTTATACAGGGCATACGCTGCATTTACTGTTTCTGTTATGCGTGCATCTTGCGAATAGTCTTGTAGCAGCGTCTCTTCGTTGCCGTGTACTTCATTGAAGAAATATTCCTGGTCGCGTATATAGGTATAGCTGCGCAGGCCAAACTCCCACTTAACAGATTCGTTTACGGGCAATGTATAGTCTAACTGCACCAGTGTTTGATTACCGATGATCCTTCCATCAATACGATTTTGTACCGGGTAACCATCTTGTGAGGTAGAGTCAGTTCCGTTGATGTCGTATGCAGTGGTATACCAATCGCCTGCGTTGGATACACGGTTGTGTGTGCGCGAAGCCATAAAGTGAAGCTCTTTTCCTTTGCGGGCAAATTGATGTTTCCAGTCGAGCTCTATACCGGTATTGGTATAGTCGTTATGCGGTATAGTGCTTCTGCTGCCATAGCTTGTTTCTTCACCGGTTGCATTGCGATAATAGTAGGTCTGATTGCTCACTGTGTTGTATGCTCCGCCTACTATAGTTCCTGCTATAGAGAGTGCATTATTTTTGTCAGCCTGGTAATCGGCTTGTACGCGTCCGCTTTGAAATAAATTATTCAGGCTTATATCTGTGTTCTGGTCGAAGTAACCGCTGGTAGCTCCATCCAGGTCTTTGTTCCTGCGATGTACATAACCAGTGAGTGGATTGCGTGTTGAGTTTAAACTATACAATGTAGTAAGGTTCCATTTTCTTTTTTGCCAATCAAGGTTTAGGGTTGCATCGTAGCGTGAATTGTTTCCTATACCTGCGCTTATCATACCATTATATCCCTGGGCCCGGTTTTTTTTCATTACCAGGTTTACAATTCCTCCGGAGGTGCTGGCATCGTATTTAGCCGAGGGATTGGAAATTACTTCCACACTGGCAATCTGGTTCGCAGGGATCTGTGCCAGGGTAAGCTGTGTGGGCTTGCCATCTATATATATAGTAGTAGGCATATTCCGTAAGCTGGCGGCCCCGGTTTCATCTATGGTTAATGAGGGTACGTTGCGCAGTAATGTTTCGGCAGTGCCACCGAGCGCTGTCATGTTATTGCTTACGTTGAATATTCTTTTATCCGGAGTAACCTGCAGATCTGATTTCTCCGCTACTATTTCCACTTCTTTCAATACCTGCGGCTCTGCCTGCAAGGAGAGTGTGCCTATATTTAGATGTTCGCCTGCATGCAATGTTACAGCGCGATCCAGGGTTTGGTATCCAACAAAGGAAATACGAACGGTAAATATACCAGCAGGTATATGGGCTACGGAAAATTGCCCTGTAACATTGGATTGTGTACCGCTCACTAAACTATCCTTACTATTTATTTTCTGATATACAGCAACGGAAGAAAAAGGAATAGGCTCTCCGGTGGCAACGTCCGTCACAGTTCCATCGACTGTGGCAGCAGACTGTCCGTAACCTGTCTGGTAAAAGATGATTGAAAAAATGAAGAATGAAAAGGTTATTTTTCTATACTGGAAAATCATTTTGAGCCCTTTATTGCAAATCATGCCCCAATCTTAGAGGGTAATTCTGTTTAAATTCTGATGAAATGTAAATGACAGGGTTTGATAGCGGGTCAGGGAGGAAATCAGAAGCAAGAGATAGATGTGCGGTTAATAGGCGTGAGGAAGATGGAAAAAATCTGTTTGATAGGTACCGTCCTGCGACAGATATATACATCATATACCTGCCGACAGGACGGTGAAAAAATGCTGGTTGTAATTATGCAGTATATATTTTCTTATATGTAGTTTAATTTGTTTTGCTACTTTCCAATGAGAGCAGTCGTTTGGCCTGTTCTTCCAGTTGTTTCTTCAACTCTTCAATGAGTGCCTGTTGTTCTTTTACGGCATTGATAAGTACATACGTAATCGCATTGGGATTATAGCTCAGGTAATCGGTGTTGGTGTCATCGTCACGGAATGTACTGATGGTATAGGGGGCAATCTGTTGCATGTCTTGTGCTATAACACCCACATGACTCTTGCCATCATTCGGCATGCCACCTTTGCCATTATACCGGAATGTTACCGGGTTGATTCGTGTAAGTACATTAAGTCCGTCTGTAAACGAAGCTATATCTTTTTTCAGTCTTCTGTCAGAAGGTGTTGTCCAACTTCCTCCTCCTGGTTTTGCAGCATCGTCAGCACCCAGGTGTAACAAGTGTGTGGGGCTGGCTGTACCTATACCTACAAACCCCGCAGAGCTGATGCGCATTCTTTCCAAACCATTGGCGGTGTTGGTTCCCAATACACCACCGGTAGGGTTGGTAAAGAATACAAGATTTCTGGAAGGTGAACCATTGCCAATCTTGAAATCATTTGCGTTGGCATACAGGTATGCGAGATTGGCTCCATTCAAAATATTACTGTTACCATTGGAGTAACCTGCGCTGTTTATACCGAGGTCTACATATACTGAATTTTCTGTTCCGTTATTCGCGGTGGCTACTATATCCGAACTTGCCAGCGCTCCGTTCGAAGAGTTTTGTATGTTCATCTCCAGGAAGTCGTTGATGTTTCCAATCATGCTCAAAGCTGTTTGTGTATCTTCTGCATCGATCAATACTTTCTCATCGGTAACTGTACTTGTACCGATGCCTATACTTCCGGTCGCAGTGATGCGCATTTGCTCAGTGTTGTTAGTAATAAATGGCAAATCAAAATTGGTTGTAGTACCAAAGTTGCGTGCAGCCGCCACGTTGTTCCCATCCAGCGACCAGCTTGTGCTTCCTATAACAGAAGCCGGTGTAACCCAGGTAGGCGCATTACCTGCTCCGTTGGATTGCAGTATATTTCCCGTTGTGCCGGCTGCATTATTCGGCATAAAGGCTCCGCTCAGGCGAAGGTTGCCGGTTACATCAAGCGCTTCTGTAGGCGCTAAATTATTAACACCTACTTTGCCGGTGCCATCAATGCGCAGTCTTTCATTCGCATTGGCAAAGCCACCGGTAAAGAAACGAATCGGTCGCGAAGCGGTGCCATTGCCAATAACAAAGTCATTACCCGTAGCATATAGATAGGCTGTGTTGGTTCCGCCTAATACCGGTAACGAAGTATTGCTATAGCTGCCGGAATTTATACCCATGTCGATATAGTTTACAGACTCTGTACCGTTGTTGGAAGTTGCCACGAGGTCGGAGCTGGCACTGGTGCCTGCGGAGTTGTTCTTTACATTTATCTGCAGGTAATTATCAATACTGCCACGGCCGGTCATTAAATTATAGGAAGTAGTCGTGCCGGCATCTACCAATAATTTTTCACGGTTGGTAGCATCAAATGTACTCGAACCTAAACCTAGACTTCCGGTAGCTGTGAGCCGCATCTTCTCGGTGTTGTTAGTGATGAAAGGAAGATCGAAGTTGGAGGTAGTACCAAAGTTGCGTGCAGCTGCTACACTGTTACCATCCAGCGCCCAGCCTGTTCCACTTACCAATGAAGAAGGCGCTATCCACGTAGGAGCAGTACCCGTACCGTTGGATTGCAATATAAATCCGGATGTGCCGGGAAGATTGTTCGGCATGAATGCACCGCTTAGCCGAAAGTTACCCGTTACATCCAATACTTCGGTGGGAGCGGTGTTTGCTATACCTACTCGTCCGGTACCATCGATACGAAGTCGTTCATTGGCATTGGTGAATCCACCGGTAAAGAAACGTATTGGTCGGGTAGCCGTACCGTTGCCTATAACAAAATCATTTCCGGTACTATAGAGATAAGCCGTATTCGTTCCGCCCAATACCGGTAATGTAGTATTGCTATAGCTGCCGGAATTTATACCCATATCAATATAGTTTACAGACTCTGTACCATTGTTGGAAGTGGCCACCAGGTCGGAGCTGGCACTGGTGCCTGCGGAGTTGTTCTTTACATTTATCTGCAGGTAATTATCAATGCTTCCGCGGCCGGTCATTAAATTATAGGAAGTAGTAGTGCCAGCATCCACCAATAATTTTTCGGGGTTGGTGCCGTCAAATGTACTGGAACCTAATCCTAGACTACCCACAGTAGTAAGACGCATGCGCTCGGTATTGTTGGTAATAAAAGGAAGATCAAAATTAGAAGTAGTACCCAGCGTGCGTAGTGCTGCTACGTTGTTGCCATCGAGCGCCCAACCGGTTCCACTTATAAAAGAAGAAGGGGATATCCACGCAGGTGCATTATCGGTACCGTTAGATTGCAATATAAATCCGGATGTGCCGGGAAGATTGTTCGGCATGAATGCACCGCTTAACCGAAAGTTACCGGTTACATCCAATGCTTCGGTAGGAGCGGAGTTTGCTATACCTACTCGTCCGGTACCATCAATGCGAAGTCGTTCGTTTGCATTGGTAAATCCACCGGTAAAGAAACGTATAGGGCGGGTAGCCGTACCGTTGCCTATAACAAAATCATTTCCGGTGCTATAGAGGTAAGCTGTATTGGCTCCGCCCAACACCGGCAGTGTTGTGTTAGTATAGCCACCGGAATTTATACCCATATCAATATAGTTGGCGGATTCACTGCCATTGTTGGAGGTAGCCACTACATCGGAGCTCGCACTGCCACCGGCAGAATTGTTCCGTACGTTTATCTGGAGATAATTATCAATGCTGCCTTTACCGGTCATTAAATTATAGGACGTTGTTGTGCCGGCATCTACTAATAATTTTTCAGGATTGGTACCATCAAATGTATTGGAGCCTAAACCTAAACCTCCCGCAGTGGTAAGACGCATGCGCTCTATATTGTTAGTGATAAACGGAAGGTCAAAATTAGAAGTAGTACCCAGCGTGCGTTGTGCTGCTACATTGTTGCCATCGAGTGCCCAGCCGGTTCCACTTACAAAAGCAGAGGGCGATATCCACGTGGGCGCATTATCGGTACCGTTGGATTGCAATATATACCCTGAAGTGCCTGCGCTGTTGTTGGGCATCAGTGCACCACTGAAACGCAGATTGCCTGCGGCATCGGCAGCCACTACCAGCAGCCATGCACTGCCACTCCAATAATAATAACCGGGCACTACATTGTTAGGCGCAGTGCCGGCAGTAGCTGTATTATATACTAACAGACTGGTGGCGGGAGATGTAATAGGACCTGCTGCATTGGTAGCGGTTAACGCAACACGTGGAATTAATAGGCCCGAACTGGGCGAAGCAATATCAAGCATGGCAGAGGGTGCGGGTGCGGCTCCTGTAGAATTGATCCCGATATTTTGCGCCAGCGCTACAGAGAACACACCGATGTAGAAGAAAATAACCAATTTGAATTTTTTCATTGCTGGAGGATTTTATTTAATCGTATCTGTACAACTCTTATATATATAGAGGAAGAAATACTTTCGCGTAAAATCAAAAATGCATAGCTATACCGTTGTATCCATCAGGGAAAAGCTGATTTTACAGAGAGCGTATTCATTCCTTATTATTATAGCCAACTAAACAAAAGCAAACCGGAGATCGTAAGTGTTTTTCTTAAGCCATCATTAGGTGTAGAAATGTTTAAACATTTTATATAGTGAAGAAGGCTCAGCTATATATTATTTATATACTTAAAACAAAATAAGAAAAAACGATGAAAGAAACTCATCGCTTATGTATATTGATATGTAATTTCTTTCTGAGTGGGAGAAAACAATTCTGTGAGTAATCCAACCTGTCGAAAGCTGTTTAAACTTTTACAAGCATTTTGATATTGTGAAGTGCTGAATAGCGAGTATGTATCCAAATATAGTCTGTCGCGAATAACCTCTTTTGTCCCGGTAGCGACAGCGTTGTAGTGAAGTATATAGTGTTAGTGATTTTTAATAGAAAGAGAAAATCAAGGATATATGAAAAGTGTAGCTTTTAAATCCGCTTTCTTCTCAAGTCTCATATTCTGGATAGTTTGTGTGTCCTCCATACAAGCGCAGACGAGGCTGGTGCTGAATGGTGCTACGATGAATATCTCACAGGGTGCTTTTCTGGTTATCGAAAACTCAGGCACCAATGCCATTACCCGCAACAGCGGCTATATTATCAGCGAAGGACAGAGCAATGTTATTAAATGGAATATCGGTTCATCAACCGGTACCTATACTATACCGTGGGGATATAATGGCGATTATATACCGGTATCATTTATACCTTCGGGCGCATCCAGCAATGGCTACTTTCTATTGTCAACCTATCATACAACGGATTGGAACAACGCCAATAGTTTACCTGCCGGAGTAACTAATTTTAATGGGGCCGCAGGTGCAGATCAATCAGCCTTTGCTATCGACAGGTTCTGGCAGATCAATACTACTTCGTATTCTACCAGACCAACACTTTCTTCACTCATCTTTACCTATCGCGATGATGAACACAGTGCTCCCGGAAATTCTATTGTTGAAAGTTCGCTTCGCCCCGAGCGATGGAATACGACTCTTACATCTTGGACAGATTACTCTGCCTCCGCCAATATCAATACAACCACAAATACAATTCAGATCAATACACTGAATTTTACAGATCTATACCCGTGGTGGACGCTTACAACTTCTCCGGTAAATCGCTACTGGGTAGCAGCGGCATTATCGAACTGGAACAACCGTTCCAACTGGGCTATAGCTCCCGGAGGGCAGGGCGGTGCCACTGTGCCTTCGAGTGCTGATGTTGTTATTTTTGATGGAGCCAACGATGGCCCGTGTCTGATAGATGTAGATGTATCCATTGCTTCACTCGATGTTCAGTCTGCGTATAGCGGTACCGTTAACCAGGGGTCGCACCCGATGGTTGTAGGCGATAACGCTACATTTTCAGGCGGTGTTTTTCAGGGGGGTTCTGCAGTAGTGCGTGTAATCGGTGATATGGCTATATCCGGCACAGCCTTTACTTCCAGCAGTGATACACTGGATCTGAAAAAGAATTTTTCGTTTGAATCAGGTGCGTTCAATCATAACAACGGCACAGTAAAATTTTCAGGAACAACAGCAGGCTCACCACAGTTGCTGAACGGTTCATCGGTAGCTACCTTCAATCATCTATATATCACCAACACAGCATTGAATGGTGGTGTAAGTATGGAGAGCGATCAGAACCTGCGGGGTATATTAACCATGGCTGCCAATGCACACCTGGATGCAGACGGCTCTGCGGATACAACTATATTTACCTTACTATCTACAGCTGATGATCCGGTAGCCGATGCAGCCATTGCTGCATTACCGGGTGGAGCACAGGTAAACGGACGCGTAACCGTGCAGCGGTATATGACGCTGGAAGGTGCGAGCAACACGCGTATATTCCGATATATAGCTTCGCCTGTGCAGCATGCCACGGTAGCCGATTTTCAGGAGGAGATTCCTGTAACAGGTTCTTTTGCCGGTTCGAGTAAATGCCTGGGATGCCTCACCAATCAATCTATGTTTGCTTACAATGAAACGGTGACCACAGAAGATACCAACAACGATGGTGTGGTAGATTTAAATGACGGATATTATGATTTTCCTTCGGATGCCAATTCAGAAGAGTTTCAGACTGGCAGAGGATACTCTGTGTTTGTTCGCGGAAATATACTTCCCTCAGGATTGTGGGATTTACGGGGCGTTATCAATAGTGGAAATATAGTGCCTGTATCTATACCGGCTTCGTTTACATCTTCCGGAAATATAGCGAACGATGGCTGGAACCTGGTGGGCAATCCATATCCTTCCACGATCGACTGGAACGCTGCTTCCGGCTGGACCAAGACCAATGTAGGCGGCACGATCTATATGCCCGACAACGGAGGCACTACACTACGTTATGCTATCTGGAACGGTGTTACCGGTATAAATGGCGGCTCGCGCTATATTGCTACCGGCCAGGCATTCTGGATAAAGGCATCGGCCAGTCCTACATTGCAGGCAAATGAAAGTGTAAAGGCTCCGGGACAATCAACCGCGTATTTCCGCACACCGGGTGTTGAGGATTTATTACTGGTAAAATTGAAGAATACTACTTTTGAAGATGAGACGGCTATACATTTCCGCGAAGATGCCACAGCCGCATTTGATGATCATGCCGATGCCTGGAAGTTGAAGAACGGTGGCTTTAACCTTTCGTCAGTCATTAAGAGTGGTGAACAACTCGCCATCAACTCGATGCCAGCGTTGCTGTGCGATACACGAGTAAATCTGAGTATAGCGGATGTGCGCCCCGGTAACTATACATTGACGTTCGATAATATAAATTCATTTCCATCCGATGCATCCGTGGCGCTGGAAGATCATTACCTCAACCAGGTAATCCCGGTATCAGCACAGCAGAATAATTATAGCTTCGAAGTAACACGCGAGCCAACGTCCATGGGCAATAAACGCTTTGCGGTTTTGGTGAGCAGAATTGCTCCGGAAGTGGTGATCGAAGAAGAATCCGGTATATTAAAGATCGATTATACCGGTAACATTCAATGGTATAAAAACGGGCAGGTAATAGAAGGTGCTACCGGCACTTCCTATACACCAACGGAGTCGGGCACCTATACAGTATCGGTAGGTATAGGCGATTGTTCTTTATCCGGTTCAAAAGAATTTGTTATTACCGGTATGGAGAACGGCCGCCAGGCGATAAAGATATACCCGGTTCCGGTATCGGATAAACTATATATACAGGTTGATGCCTCACGCCAGCTTACGTCTGTAACGGTGATGAATGTGTTGGGCGATGAGATCGTCTCTGCTGATCTGCAACGCGGAGCTGACAACTTGTATAGCGGAACTGTCGCGATGAAAGATCTTCCCACGGGCACGTATGTCATTCAATTAAAAGGAACAGGCGGTATCGTTTCGATGAAGGTGGTTAAAAAGTAACAAAGAATTGATGTAGGTGTAAAGCTATAGATTACAGTTGTGCAGCAAACACACGGTATAATTACCGGGCCTGAGGCTATACCAGCTTCAGGCTTTTTTATTGGGTTTTCCGAAGGCTTTCTATATTTTTAAGCTATATACTGCTACCTGTGGAAAATACACCTCGCACATCAGCGCTTCTTAAAATTTCAACCTGCCTGGCAGCCGGTATGGCATCCGGTGGTATGCTGGGTATATCCGTAGAATTGTTTTTTCCGAATTGGATACCCTATGAACAGTTGTTGACGAAGCAACATATACTGTGTGCCGTATTGGCGGCTATATATTTTGCTATATGGCATTATTTCGAAAAGAGAGCGGAGCCATCATCGTTTTCATTGCCCGGATACCTGCAGGGTATAGTTCGATGGTGGCTGGCGTTTGGCATCAGCACTTATGGATTTGCCAAGCTGTTGAAGACACAATTTGTAGTGCCGCCCTATACGTATGATACACCTATAGGAGAACTGACGGGCTTTATGCTTACCTGGCATTACTTCGGGTACTCCTATACATTGGCGGTAATCATTGGCATGCTGCAAATAGTGGGGAGTGTATTTCTGTTATTCAGGAGAACGGTGCTCCTGGGGCTGCTCATTCTTCTGCCAGTAATGACCAACATTGTGCTGATCAATATTTTTTACAGCATCACTACCGGAGCA
The DNA here is from genome assembly GCF_036568665.1 of Ohtaekwangia sp. GTDB lineage: Bacteria > Bacteroidota > Bacteroidia > Cytophagales > Cyclobacteriaceae > Ohtaekwangia. The sequence continues at coordinate 11,246 of NZ_DATCSD010000163.1, forward strand.
CTGGTATATTCTCTTCTCTTTACAACCGGACTGCTTTATCTGTTCTTTCTTGACTGGCCACAGATCAGAAGTGCTATTGCTAATTACCAAAAGAGTCTTTATCCGGTGCGGAGCAAAGGGTGGTTGAAATATACCGTTCGGTGTTTGCCGATATTGCTTTCTTTTTTTGGATTGTATCGTTTGGTAAAGATGGACACAAGCGATAAAATACTCTACGGAACGTACCAGGTGGAAGAGTTTAAACGCAACGGTATAGTAGCCAAGAGCGATGCCTGGCTTACCGATAAATCGGTTTATAGTAAAGTATATTTTTCCAGCTGGGGTGTATGCAGTTTCTCTCCCAATCCATACCGGTATAGCGTCAATGAATGTGCACAGGGGCAATATACTTTTGATGAAGCCACCGGTATACTAAAGATCGGTTTTTATGGTTCGCCCGATTCGGCTATATATCACGTGAGCGACCGCAGCACCTGGCTGATGACGCTGCGCGGAAAATGGCATAGCGATTCGCTGGAACTGAAACTCAGACGCCTGCGATAGCCTTTCTGTAGTTCTTGATTTTTATCAAGCGATGGTTTGCCCGGAGTATTTCATCTTTGTAAAGCATTACTGGACAAACTATACTCTATGTTTATCGGACACTTCGGACTCGGCATGGCAGCAAAGAAAGCTGCTCCCAATGTTTCTCTCGGAACACTCTTTATAGCATTTCAATTTCTTGATCTCGTATGGCCTACGTTACTTTTACTCGGTGTTGAGCAGGTAGTTATACACCCCGAACTCGGTGGCACGCGTACATTTGAATTTACGCATTACCCGATCACGCACAGTTTAGCAATGGTAATTGTGTGGTCGTTACTTTTCGGTAGTATATATTGGTTGGTAAAACGTGATACACGAAGTGCGCTGGTAGTTGGCTTCGGTGTGTTGAGCCATTGGCTGCTGGACCTCATCGTTCACTTTCACGATCTTCCGCTATATCCGGGTAACTCACCGTTTGCCGGCTTTGGACTCTGGGCATCGGTAGCCGGTACGTTGCTGGTAGAGTGCGCTATATTTGTAACCGGAATTATACTATATCTGCGAAGCACAGAATCAACCCGAACAGGACGAATTGTATTCTGGATAATAATTATACTCCTGGCCCTCGTGCAACTCTCCAACTTCTTTGCACCGGCACCGGAGAACGTAAAAGCACTCGCATGGTCGGGGCAGTTTCAATGGTTGTTTGTAGCATTAGCCTATTGGGCAGACGGGAGAAGCTCAAAGCTCAAAGCATAAAGCTAAAAGTAAAAAGCTAAAAGCAGAGGTATTCCACTTTATGCTTTATGCTTTCTACTTTTAGCTTTCACCTAATTCATGTTCTAACGCTTGTTACTGAAGTTACAAAAACGAAACACTGCGGTAAAATTACTGTTGGGTGAAAGATTTACTTTTGTTCGCTGCCGCTTGAATATATAGTGGCAAGCGGTAAATTTAGTTAATCACTTCACTTAAATATTTTAGCTATAACGATCTATGAATTTTACCAAAAGACAAGTCCGTTTCTTTGCGGCAGCTATGGCTGCCGGCATGCTCATCGTTGGTTGCAGCGACAACCTGTTACAGGAAAATTCCGGTGCAGTAGTATCTTCTGATGCGGCACGATCTACTGACGCAACGGCTGCCCTGCTGGCCGTTTCTCTTTCAGAAGGTTTTGAAGTTGGAAGCACCAGTCCTAAAACTGCGTACGATGTTTCTCCTACAGGTTCATCCAGTGGCGACAATGTTACGCTGCAAGGTAAATCGTGGAATATGTATGATGCATTGGTGGGTAACCTGAGTGGCGATCTCAAGTCAGGCTCATGGTCAGCACGCATGCGGAACACCGGTAAAATTACCATGCTCTTTGATGTTACTACGGGTATAAGTACAGTAACCATCAAGCATGGTACATATTCGGGTGATGCAGCGAGTCAGTGGGGATTATGGTATTCTGTAAATGGCGGCAGCAGTTGGACACAGGCTGGCACGAACGTAACCACTACTTCATCGTTACAAACACAAACTTTTACACTCAATATTACAGGTACAGCGCGTTTGGAAATTCGTAAAGCAACAGGCTCTTCCAATCGTATCAACATCGATGATATAACCATCAACGACAATGGCGGTGGTGGCGGTGGTGTTACCGGAAAGAAATTTTTATTCGATGCATCGCACTATGAAAATGCAGGCAGTGCCGATTGGCAGATCGATGCAGACGGAACTGAAAATGTACCGACCTATACCGGAGGCACAACGGTTGAAACAAAAGCACAACGTTATCCTACCCCTTCCTATACCGGTATAACTGCGAGTACATCTGAAACGTATTGGAAAGGTGGTATGTCCGCCTGGGCCGTTGAACTGGTAAAGCGTGGTCACCTTGTTGAATCTTTACCGGTAGGTACAGCCATCACGTATGGCAATGCATCCAATCCACAAGACCTGAGTAAT
>NZ_DATCSD010000164.1:0-31109 GCF_036568665.1 Ohtaekwangia sp.
GTTACTCAGCAATTTCAGAACCTGCTTAACCAGTTGGGTACATTAGGCGGAGGAACGTTGTTTGTACCGGAAGGACAATATGTAATTAGAGGTAATCTGCTGCTTCCGAAAGGAATTACGCTGCGAGGTGAATGGAAGAAACCTGAAAAAGGACAACAAGTTACAGGAACTATTTTAATGGCCTATGCAGGGAGAGGCAATGAAGAGGCTACACCTTTTATTACCATGGAACCTTCATCAGCGGTGATGGATCTTGCAATCTGGTACCCTGAGCAAACACCTTCAAACATTACACCGTATCCTCCTTCCGTTGAGTTTGGCAGACCGAATTATTTTGGTAATGAAAATTGTAATGCTAAAAATATAACACTCATTAATTCCTATGCAGGTATTGTATTCTCCAGAAAGAATGGCGGAACATGTCCTACTATAAATGGTATATATGGAACGCCACTATCAAGAGGTATAGAGATCGATAATATAGTTGATGTAGGACGTATCGAATGGATCGATTTCTCTCCTGATTACTGGGCAAGTTCAGGATTGCCCAATGCTCCTTCTATAGAGGGAGAACATAAAGCATGGATCTATGAGAACGGAACAGGAATTGTTATGCGAAGAAACGACTGGTCGTATACCTGCTTTGTAAATATAGAAGGGTATAGCAAAGGCTTTCACGCGGTAGAGTCTATTACCAGTCCGGGTACACAACCCAACGGACATAATTACTCTATGATCTTTACCCGGTGTAAAACAGGTCTCGACATCAGCGCAGCAAATCCTGTCGGCTTGATGTGTACCGGTATCAAAACGGTGAAATGTGAAACAGGGATTGCCGTTGAGAACTCTGCGTCTGGTGTAGTACAATTACATACATGTTCACTAGATGCTACCAAGAATGCAATTCTGGTTGATGAATCTGCCAGCACTCGCCTGATGGTTCTGCAATCAGATATACTTACAGGAGCTGTTAATGTAAGTGGAGGAACGTTTGCCGCGACTGACTGTGATTTTAAAAATCCTGCTCCCCAAATTAGTATAGCTAAAAATGCACGCGCTATAATTACCGGTAACCGGTTTGCACAAACAGCTAAGATCAATGAGACGTCTATTTTCAAAAACATTATTGATCATACACCGGTCAATATGAAACAACTGCCGCAGATCGTAGATATAGTTCCCGAGGCACACAAACCATCGCGCCTCGCTTTATATATAGCTACTGCTGCTCCCTTCAATGCTGTTGCCAATGGCACTACTGATAATACAACGGCCATTCAGTCGGCTCTTAATAAGGCAGCTGCCGATGGTGGTGGCATAGTGTTTCTTCCGCCCGGAAAATATAAAGTGCTCGGGCATCTTGTTATTCCTTCCAACGTAGAGTTAAAAGGTTCAGTTGATGTAAGCACTACGCCAACAGGCCCGGGAAGTATACTGGAAGTATATGCCGATAAGAATAACCCCGATGGTGAAGCCTTTCTAAAGTTATCAGCGAACAGTGGTATACGCGGCATAGTATTCAACTATCCTGAACAATTGATCACGCAACTCCCCGCTATAGCAAAATATCCATACTGTATACAGGCGACTGGCAGTAATACCTATATGATCAACATCGGTATGCGTGCTGTTGATAAAGGGATTGATCTTTTTACATACCCATGCGATAACCACTATATCGACTATATAGCCGGTCATGCATTTGATATAGGGCTTCGCGTTGGCGGAGGTACGAAGAATGGAAAAATATATAACACCCAGTTCAATGTAATAGCGTATGCTGCCGGTGATGAATCGAAATATGGAAGTTGGCCTAATTCTGTGGGTGATGGCGGTCCCGCTTATGATTATGGATTTGCTAATTTCAATTTCATGATTCTGGGGAATTGTGAGAATCAGTTACTCTATAATAATTTTCATTATGGCTCTCAGAATGGAATGATATTAAGTGATATAGATGGTGCAGGCCCGTCCGGTATATCCATTGGCAGTGGTATAGATGGTTCCAGAAACGCCCTTGTCATTCATGCCGCAGGTAGCGGAGGTTTTGATTTTGTAAATTCACAGATTGTCTCCATTGGCGATCAGAATACGAAGTATATAGAAACAGGTGGCAGCTACACCGAAGGTGTTACATTGTTCAATGCAGATTTTTGGGGTAATCCTTCCAATGGTATATATATGGATGGCGGTGTGCTTACCCTGCAGCAGGCAAATTTTAATCAGCCGGGGCAGCAGCGTTTTGCATTGATCAATGCAGATACATTGCATATCGAAGGTTCCAGTATATATCCCGTTAACCAGTTGGCAGCAACGGGTGCGGAGCCTCGCCTTGCTATACATTCTTCGGTGGTGGATCCTACAGGTATAGATAAAACCAAGTGCGATGTGTGGCTTAATAATATGGGAAATGCGCCTGAAGTTTCAACCGCCTCTGCTATTAGTAGAAGCGCCTGGAAAGTTTCTGCCTCTGTTAATTCAGCCAATGCCACGCAGGCAATAGATGGCAACGCTACAACCCGATGGTATACCGGTGGTCCGCAAAGTTCAGGACAATGGTTTACGATCAACTTCGGTAAGCCGGAAAAAATAGAGCAGATACTTTTAGATGTTAAAGCAAGTCCTGGCGACTCGCCTCAAAAATATCAGCTATATGTGTCAGACAATGGTACGGATTGGTATGGTCCGGGTGTGTCGGGTTCAGGCGCTGATATTATGACCATTGTAAGTTTCCCATCAACCACGGTTCAGTATGTTCGCATTGTTCAAACCGGATCGAAAGGAAACTGGTGGTCTATTCACGAAGTATATGCCTTTGGTAATACATCACCCGTAAGTGTAGCCGGCATCAGTTTTGAAGAACCGGAAACATTATTACCCATTGGTGATATATACCAGGCGCAGGCTAAATTAAATCCGGAAGATCCTGCCAATACAATTGTATTCTGGAAATCCAATAAAACAACTATAGCGCAGGTTGATGCGAATGGTAAAGTAACCGGTATATCATCCGGCATTGCCACCATCACAGCAATAAGTATGGATGGTGTAAAGAAAGCAAACCTTACGGTGAAAGTTGGTGATGGAATTACAGCAACTGAAAATCCAGCCATGACTGATAATTATGCGCTGCGATTGTTTCCCAATCCAACCTCAGGAAATGTTTCCGTAAGCTACCGGTTGAAAAGAACACAGGAAGTTTCTGCTGATGTTTTTAATATATATGGCGCTGTTGTAAAAACAAAAGTACTCCAGTCAAATGCCGGTGAGAACCAGGTGTCATTCTCACTGGAAGGATTTTCACCGGGAGTATATTTCTTTCGGTTGAGTACAGCAGAAGGCAGTCAGATGAAAAAGCTGGTGATGCAATAATAACCTGTATGAAAACAATGTCAAGGTATAAATGGAATGAACAGGTGAGAACAAGATTAATCCTCAGTGTGCTCACGCTGGGTATCTCTGTCATGACACAGGCGCAAAATCCATTTGTGCAGAATATATATACCGCTGATCCATCCGCGCATGTCTGGTCAGATGGGCGTTTGTATGTATATCCTTCTCACGATATCGATCCACCTCAGGGTTGCGACCTAATGGATAAGTATCACGTGTTTTCTACTGACGACATGGTTCATTGGACGGATCATGGAGAAATTCTGGGTGCTGCTGATGTTAGCTGGGGCAGACCGGAAGGTGGCTTTATGTGGGCGCCAGATTGTGCTTATAAAAATGGTACGTACTATTTTTATTTTCCACATCCTACGGGCAGTGGAGATCAATGGAATTCAACCTGGAAGATAGGTGTAGCAACCAGCACCGAGCCGGCAGCCAATTTTGTAGTGCAGGGATATATAGCAGGATTGAAATCAATGATCGATCCCTGTGTCTTTGTTGATGACGATGGACAAGCATACCTGTATTATGGAGGAGGCGGTCAATGCGAAGGCGGCAAGTTGAAAGATAATATGATGGAAGTGGATGGCACCATGAAACAAATGCAGGGCCTGCAGGATTTTCATGAGGGCACATGGGTACATAAGTATAATGGTATATATTATCTCTCGTATGCTGATAATAATCCTTCAGGAGGAAATCAACTGCGTTATGCCGTAAGCAGTAGTCCGCTTGGTCCGTGGACATCCAAAGGTGTATATATTAAACCTACAGGAAGTCCCACCAACCATGGTTCCATTATTTCATATAAGGGACAGTCGTATGCTTTTTATCACAACAGTATATTATCCGGAAACCCATGGCTGCGCTCTATTTGTGTTGACTCTCTTTTTTATAATGGAGATGGTACCATACAAATGATTGAGCAAACACGTGAGCACGGAATACCCTATGCAGTGAATGCATCTTCCATTCCCGGAACAATAGAGGTAGAAGATTATGATCGTGGAGGTCAGGGTAAAGCCTATAGCGATTCAGAAGCTGCCAACAATGGCAATGCCTATCGTGTAGATGAAGGCGTAGATGTTGAGATGAACAGCCCCGGAAATTATAATATAGGATGGACCAATGGAGGAGAATGGATGGAGTATACGGTGGATGTTGCAGAAAAATCGTTTTATACTATCAAGACAATAGCGGCTTCACCAAATAAAAATAGCAGTATCCGATTCAAGATAGATGGTAATGATATTACCGGCTCGGTATATATTCCGAACACCGGAGGGTGGCAGAGTTATAAAACTATCTCTACTACCGGAGTCAGCCTGGAGGCAGGCCAACATATACTTCAGCTGTTCGAAGAAACCGGTGGCTTCAATATTGATAAAGTTATATTCGAGAAAGAAATAATTGCTTCCGTCTCCACAACGGAGCAACGTACATTACACCGGGTCTATCCAAATCCAGCCTCTGCTGAAGTATATATTGAAGGTTCTGAACAAGATCCTTTTATTTTTCAATCAACCATCTTCGATATAAGAGGACAGGTGATTAAAGTATATAATAATCATACAAATGAGAAGAAAATTTTACTGGACGTGAGCGAAATAAATCCCGGTTGTTACGTATTGAAGATATATACTGCCAACGCAATTCAAACCAGCAAGTTGCTGATTAAAGGGATGCTAAATGGAAGATGATAATAAAATTTAAAAGTATATCAGGTTTAAAAATTTACATATAGGTCAATTATGAAAATAGTCAGAGTTATGGCAGCTTCGTTTTTTGCTGCATTGGTATCAGGTTCAGTCAACGTTAATGCTCAGAAAAATCCTTTTATCACGCAGATGTATACGGCAGATCCTTCTGCTCACGTTTGGCAGGATGGCAGACTATATATTTATGCATCGCACGATATAGCTCCGCCACGCGGTTGTGATTTAATGGATCAGTATCATGTATATTCTACTGACGATATGGTGAACTGGGTAGATCACGGTGAGATTTTGCGCGCCAGCCAGGTTAAGTGGGGGAGGCCAGAAGGTGGTTTTATGTGGGCTCCTGACTGCGCGTATAAGAACGGTATATATTATTTTTATTTTCCGCACCCCAGTGGCACCGAGTGGAATAGTACATGGAAAATAGGAGTGGCCACCAGTAAACATCCGGCAAAAGATTTTGAAGTGCAGGGATATATAGCAGGTCTCGAATCAATGATCGATCCTTGCGTCTTTGTGGATGATGACGGGCAGGCTTACTTCTATTATGGTGGTGGCGGGAAATGTCAGGGTGGTAAATTGAAAGATAATATGATGGAAATTGACGGAGCAATGAAGCCCATGGAAGGTCTGGAAGATTTCCATGAAGCTACCTGGGTGCATAAGTATAAAGGTGTTTATTATCTCTCGTACTCCGATAATCACGATGAGAATAACAGTAAAGATGGCGTTAAAGGAGACAACCGGATGAGATACGCCACCAGTAACAGCCCGCTGGGGCCTTGGAAATATCAGGGTATATATATGGAGCCTACCGATAGCTATACGAATCATGGTTCCATTGTAGAGTATAAAGGCAAATGGTATAGCTTCTATCATAATAGTTCGCTTTCAAACCACGATTGGTTAAGATCAGTATGTGTGGACAGACTCTATTACAATAATGACGGAACTATAAAAGTGGTAAAGCAGACAACGAAATAAGCAAGAGTTTAAAGTGATTTCGAACAATTAGTTCGACTATAAAAGGAGCCATGAAAAATCATGGTTCCTTTTTTAATGTCGATTTTCTTGACAACTATAGAAAAGCTGAAGTTATTTCTTCGCTTCGGTCGCTACATCTACACCGCGCAGCATATCCCATGCGCGATGATGCACCATGATAGAAGCCTGTATGTATCGAAAAATCTTTAGGGTTACGAAATGTTCCAAAAATAATATCGAATACAGGCAGATCTGATTAATTATACTTATGAATACCGGTGGCGTGATGTAACGAATGAATAGACCCAAATCACTTGCATAATCAAGTAAAGCGTATGCTTTAGCAAAGTATACCTCCTTATGAAGCATGGGTGGATGCTGCCAATGATATATATATCAACTCGTTGGTTAAAGATGCTATATCCTGTGATCGTAAGATGTTAAACCGTGACCGTTACTTTCAGGAACGTAGCGGGAATAGACGTGGCCCCTGATCCGTTTTGATTTTGACTGACAAACAACTGCTCTAATTCGCGTTGCAAGTCCTGCGCTTTTCCATTTTTCTCTGCAGCATCAAAGGCATTCATGGTAGGTCCATAATAAAGTCTGAATCGTTGAACAAACTCCGATGGCGAAATAGGTGCCTTGAAGGTAAACGTTGCTTTTTCGAAATGAATTTTTTCCTTCGCTATACCCGCTTTACCGAAGCGTTCAAGAACATGGTTCTCTACTCCCCACAACATTGGGCTAACAAATCCTTCAGGTGGTGGTGGGGTAAATGCAGAACTGATTTTTAAAATCTGCGCAACCAGGGTAGGATCTCCCGGTATCCAGTTGCCCATTACAATGCGGCCACCGGGGCGTGTAACACGAACCATTTCATTCGCGACTTCAAATGGTTTGGGCGCGAACATGGCACCAAATATACTAACAGTAAAATCAAAGGATCGATCACTCAATTCATGAAGATCAGTAGCATCGCCTTCCTGAAATTTACAATTTGAAATTCCTTCAGACTTAACGCGTAAGTTACCTGCCTGAACAAGATTGCTGGCAATATCTACACCTAATACATCGGCACCCAGTTTGGCCTCGGGTATAGCCGTGGTACCGTCACCACAACCAAGATCAAGAACTTTTAGGCCTTTTGTGATTCCAAGAGTAGCTGCTAATGCAGAACCACTCTCGCGCATAGTTTCGGCTATACGGGTGAAGTCACCCTTTTCCCATAATTGTTTGTTAGCATTCATACTGGTATTTTTTTATTGAAAGATTAGTTACGGGTTTGGTAATGTATATACCTTGCGGCCCCTCTAACAAGGATGCCGATAAGCACTTCGACTATCTTTTCTGAGGTTCGAAAGATGTAAACAAAGATCACTATTTACTTCCCAATAAATTTTGCTTAACAGTCCAGAGATATGTCTGTAAAGTTCAACTTTTGAAGAGACGAGTACTATAGGCTCGATTCCTACTTTTCAGTATCTTCATCAACCAAAGCTTTATGGTTAACTTTTACGATCGGGTACTTCAGAACCCGCAGTACTATCGGCAGTTCAATTGTAGCGAATCACTGATTACAGTGTTTAATTGTCCGCTGGAGGCACGCCTGATGAAATCCAGGTTTGCTGATCTTTGGACTCATTACAATTACTTGTTCTATGTAATTGACGGCAGGAAAATCTGGCATACTGCACAGAAGAGTTATGATATTGGTAAGGAGACTTGTGTTTTTGTTCGAAAGGGAGCCTGGATATTTGAGAATTTTATCAACGATGGATTTTGCGTGGTGCTGTTTTTTATTCCTGATGAATTTATTTGCAACACTTTAAAAACAAAATCAAAACCACTTTCAGATAACAGGAAAATATTTGAACCGGTAATGATTCTGGATAAGAGTGAAACCCTCGCAGCCTTCTTTCATTCCATCTCTACATATTTTAGTGAAACACATGAGCCGGACAAGTCATTGTTAGAATTGAAGTTTAAAGAACTTATTTTAACAATTGCCGACAATCCACGTAATGCTGAATTGCTATCCTACTTTTGTTCGTTGCTGAACGAGCCTCGGCATGTTCTGCTCCAACGGGTAATGAGCGAGAATTACTGCTTTAACCTGAAGCTGGAACAGTATGCTCAATTATGCAACCGAAGCCTCTCTGCCTTTAAAAGAGATTTTCAAAAGATATATCAGCAAACACCCGGTCAGTGGTTACTGGAGCAACGGTTGCTCCATGCGTTACGCCTCTTACGCAACAATCATAAATTGATAAGCGAAGTAACTTTCGAAAGTGGTTTTGAAAGCGTTTCTCATTTCAGTCGTTCTTTTAAACAAAGGTTCGGTATTACTCCCTCTGCTTTCAAACAAGAAAAATCGATTTAGAAAATATACTATATCTGTTTTTCCTTCTTCACATTGCATGAAAGTTTGATTATTGCCTTCTGCTGATTTATTTAATTGGTGCCCACGATTTATAAATTCCATGAAGGATTTATACGTGGAGATGTTTGATATATACTGAAATATATTCTTGTTGGTATAGTATATAGTTTCTGGTAGCGAATTATAGGTCGGTCAGCCTTGAGTGATTTATACTTTCAGGAACAGAGACTGAAATCAAATAAAAACAGGACAAATCTGAATAATTCAAATTTGTCCTGTTCAGCGTGAAAATTTTGTCTTAAGCATCCGGTATCTCCGGTTCCACCAGGTTCGCCAGCTTTTCCAGCGATTCCTGCCAACCCAGGTAACACATCTCTGCAGGTATTGCCGCAGGAATTCCTTCCTGAAAAATTTTTATTTCTGTACCTGCAATAGTTTTCCTGAGCGACACAGAAGTGATAATTTCTCCAGGCAGATTGGGATCATCAAATTTATCGGTATACTTCAAAAATTCATTCGACTTTACCTCTATGTATGTGCCCCCGAATGAATGACTGTTCCCTGTTGAAAAGTTTTCGAACGACATTTTGTAAGTACCACCCTTCTCTGCATTCATTTGGTGAACAGTGCAAAGAAATCCGTGAGGAGGCAACCATGATGCGATTGCCGAAGCTTGCGTAAATGCGCGAAATACTTTTTCCGGAGATGCTTTAAGTATTCTATGTAACGAAACACTGTTAGACATAAATTTTATATTTTAAGTTTTTCAAAAAATTAAATCTGAGTTATGCTCACGTGCTCTTCTTGAGAACCACATGTGTTGCGCCCTTGCCATAGGCGCTTTGCGTTTCAGTGAATCCTAATTGAGGCAAGTCAATTCCGTCAAATAGGTTTTCTCCTGATCCGAAAAATACCGGAGCGAAAGCAAGATGTATTTCATCTATGTGGCCCGCCTGTAAGAACTGACGAATCGTTGATGTTCCTCCTCCAATGCGTATGTCTTTTCCGTTGGCGGCTTTCCTGGCTTTTTCCAGTGCAGATTCAATGCCGTCTGTAACAAAATAAAATACCGTTCCTCCCTTCATGATCAATGGCTCTTTTGCATGGTGTGTTAAAACAAATACCGGAACATGATAAGGCGGATTTTCTCCCCACCAACCTTTCCATTCATCATTCGGCCACGGCCCGCGAATAGGCCCGAACATATTTCGCCCCATGATCCATGCACCGATGTTTTCAAATGACTTTTCAGCAAAGTCATTATCGATACCTTCTGTTCCATCTCCTTTGCCATACATTTTCTGAAACATCTTCGTAGGGAATATCCACTCATGAAGTTCCTCACCTCTCTTGCCGGGCGGATTCTCTCTGCTTTGATAAGGTCCGGCTCCATAGCCATCCAGGGAAACTGAAAATGCCGCTACTTTAACTTTACTCATGATGATACCTTAGTTGAATTTCGAATATCTATTTATACTGCTTTCTTTCACACCGAACGTTCTCCCATTATCTATCACAAATATCTACAGATGGATGATTGATATGTGGGTATAACTGCGACAGATAAAAGGTAATTTGCGGCAAAACAACATCCGCCAACTCTCAACGGAGCACATTAAGACCGAGGAAAATTTTCAGTTTATCTTTCAGCGGAGGATGATCGCAGGTACATTTTGAAGCATCAGCGGAAAGTAATTCAGGAATATATATATAGTTTATAAGTATATACTATGAGCTATATCGGCAGTAAGATTTAATCCGATTGTCTATAGTTCGAAAATCGTTGTCAACGAAAAAAAGCTTCTTCCCAATGAGAGTCTCCCGTAGTGCCGGAAAGCCTTAGTTGAAATACACTTTTTTTCACCTGCGGATGCTACAGGAACAAACAAAAAAACGAATCCATTCGGGCTCGGGCTTTTGATTTGATCAATCGCTAAAAAACTTGTTAAGGCCTTGGTGTTTGTAAATGTAAGCAATACATTTATCTTTATACAATCGTTTGCGCTCCATGTGGATCAGCTTTGCTTTTTTTAATGGCTAAGCAAGACGGCTTTACATGAGGTTCTTACGCTCTTACTTATAGTCAAACGGACTATAACAATCACAAATCAACACTACGCTTGATTCTGTGCTTGGGCATGGTTTGTTGATGTAACCAAAAAAGAATTTTCTCATGTTAAAAAAGAGCAGCAAGGAATTTCAGAAATGCATCTCTTTCTTGGAGGTGGTAAGAGTCACCATGTTTTTATATCTGTTGGTGACGCCCCTTCTTACAGTTACCCTTTCAGCATCTGGTCAGGAGTTATCTCCTTCATTCATTCCAGTTGCCCCGGAGGTATTGTCTAATTCTTCTATCCGATGTGTTTACAAAGATAGCAAAGGCTATATGTGGTTTGGAACGGACGATGCGCTGATTCGATACGATGGTAGCAATGCTTACCGATATGTTCATGATCCGAATGACCGGACCTCGATTGCGAATAGTACGATTAACACCATTGTAGAAGGTGACGACAATCGTCTATGGATAGGTACTGCGCAGGGGTTGTGCATCTACAATCGTGAATTGAATAATTTCATAACCGTTGATTCCATTAAAGCAAATCACAATTATCTTAATAACAGATATATTACTGATCTCGAATTCGATTCGCAGGGCCGGCTTTGGATCGGCACGCATGAAGGAGGTATCAATATATATGATCCTGCAAGAATGGAGTTCTCTTACATTACCGATCCTCCGCGAGAAGGTGTATTGCCATCGACTAATTTCATAACGGTACTGTTAAACCGGCGGGATACGATATGGTGCGGTAGTAGGGGAGGACTCTTGTTATATGATGTGCGAACGGGAAGACGTCTCCCGTTAGGAGAGCTTCAACGATTTTCGAATGCTCAGGTCAGTACGATCGTATCGGAGAAGTCTGGTGACATGTTGATCGCAACCACAACGGGCCAGATCACCCGCTTGATCTCGACTGGCAGACATTACTCCTTCGAGGAACTATTGTCACGTGATGCCCTTGGTAATAGTTTAAATGCCATCCTTGCATTAAGTATCGATCACAACGGAAATATCCTGGTAGGTGGTGAGAGTTCGGGTTTTAATCGGATTGACCAGAAAACCAACAAGGTTCAGCATTTAGTAGGCGAAGAAGGTGATCCCAAACGCTTGCCCACGAATTCGATTTACTCAATCTATGCCGATGATCTCGGGTTAATCTGGATCGGGACCTTCAGTGATGGCGTATTCGTGCTGGATAATAACCAGAAGAAGTTTTATACAAGAGAAAAATCACCTGGAAGAGACCCTTTCGAAAATAATGAGGTAAGGAGTTTTGCCGAAGACAGCCATGGAAACATTTGGATAGCCTTCTATGGTCTTGGTCTTGGAAAAATTGATTTTAAAACTAACAAGTTTGAATCGGCCGTTCAGATCAATCGCCAATTGAATAACAAGGATGTGACATCCGTAATTTCTTGTAGAAATGACGAATTGTGGCTCGGCACTGCCGGTAAGGGAGTTGTCCGGATAAATCCGCAGACTAATCAATTGATTTACTATTCTCTTCGATCAAAAGGATTCGGCAATGATCAGGTTCTTTGTCTATACGAAGATAAGACGGGAACGGTTTGGGCAGGGACGTGGGGAAGTGGTCTTTTCTTCTACGATAAAAAAAATGACAAGTTTGTCAGTGCCACAGAATACGATCAGCCTAATCATATTCCCAACACCGCTTATGTTTCAGATATTGTTGAAGACTCGGAAGGAACATTCTGGGTTGGAACGCTGTACGGGTTATATGAGTTGAAAAGGAAATCAGGAAATTCATTTACATACCGGCTATATATTCCGGAAAACAGGGAGGGAAGTATTAAAGGGTCGCAGATTCAGGCCATAGTAGAAGATAAGAATAATCACGATTTATGGATTGGAACAACAGAAGGTTTAAATCTTAAGAAAAAGAACAGCACACAATTCTTATCTTATGAAATGACGAGGGGAACCACCGTCAACGCTATGCGGTCTATTCTTACAGACAAGCATGGAAATGTCTGGTCAGGGGGCAACATGGGGCTTTCTAAATTTGATACCAAGACAAAGACTTTCATAAACTATACGCGTGACGATGGATTGAAGTCAAATAATTTTCTGCGCAAGGCTGCGCTGCAAACATCCACCGGAAAATTTTTGTTTGGAAGTAGTAATGGCTTCGACAGTTTCTTCCCCGATAACATTCGTACCACATCTGCTTCCGGAACAGTCGTCTTAGCTGATCTGAAAATCAATAATCAATCGATCAAACCCGGTGCTGTTGATTCGCCACTGAAAAAACATATCAGCCTTACTTCAGAACTAGAACTTTCTTACGATCAGCGATCTTTCGTCATCGACTTCGTGGCACTCGATTATAGCCCGTCAGCAAACTATACTTACTATTATAAACTTGAAGGATTTGACAAGGACTGGAATTGTACACGGCTTAGCCACAGTGCCACTTACACTAACCTCGATCCAGCTACATATGTATTTGTTGTCAAGGCTGCTAACAGGGAAGGTGTTTGGGTTGATAAGCCACTGAAACTGGAGATAACCATCCGGCCGGTTTTTTGGAAAACGTGGTGGGCCTATTGCATCTACATTTCGATCATGATGTTGTTAATTTATGCTCTGATCAAAATCAGGGTAGAGAGATTGAGGATGAAAAATGAGATCGCCTTTGAAAAACTCAAGCGTGAACAGGAACATGAATTGAGCGAGTCGAAGACACAATTTTTTACGAACATCGCTCATGAGTTCAGAACGCCTTTAAGTTTGGTATTAATTCCGCTTGAAAGTTTAATGGAATCAAACGAAGTTCCATCAGTGTTGCGTGAAAGGATTTTTACAGCCTATAAGAACACCAACAGGATGAAGAGACTGGTCAACGAACTTTTGGATTTTAATAAGCTTGAGGTCGGAAATCTTAAATTGAGAGTTCAACACAGTGAGTTGGTTCAGTTCATTACAGAAGCCTGTTCAGCTTTCAATGAAATGGCGGCAAAGCGGAGAATAAACTTTTCTGTGAGCTACGAGGAGCCCGTCATTATGGGGTGGTTTGACAGAGATAAATTGGAGAGCGTAATCTTTAATATTCTTTCAAATGCTTTCAAATTCACTGCAGATGCAGGCGAGATCAAGTTGCAGATAAAAACTCACCATTCGGTTATTTCCAATGGTACGCTTTGTCGATGCATAGAGTTAGTAATTGAAGACAATGGAATTGGAATACTACCCGAAGAACTTCCCCGCATCTTTGAGAAATTCTATCAAGCGAAGTCTTCTGCTAAAATTTCAAGTCCGGGAACGGGAATTGGGCTATCATTGACCAAAGCACTCATCGAACTTCACCGCGGAACCATCACGGTAGAAAGTACGCCTGATCAGGCAACGATCTTTACCATTCTATTTCCCATCTGCTCGAATGCTTACGAATTGGATGAGGAAGTGGTAGTCCTCCCGGATGTTATATATAGTAAAGACCACGAAGAAATTGTGAGCCTACCACCTTCTGAGGAACATCAGGATCGCGACAACGATATTGACAGGCCGGAAATACTGGTTGTGGAGGATAATTTCGAGTTAAGAGCTTACCTCGTTGCCGAACTGCAAAGGGAATTTTCGGTGCTTGAGGCAAGAGATGGAGAAGAGGGCTTGGAAGTCGCGTTAAGTAAAAATCCGGATCTCATTATCAGCGACATCATGATGCCGAAAAAAGATGGAATAGAGTTTTGCAATGCCATTAAGTCCGATTTGAATACGAGCCATATTCCTTTTGTTCTTCTTACCGCAAAAGCAACAATAGAAGACCAGATCAACGGGATAAAGACCGGAGCTGATTTGTACCTGTCAAAGCCATTCAACATTCGATGCCTGATTGAACACGTTCGCCAGATGATCAGCTCCCGGAGAAAGTTGTATGCGCGATTCAGTCACGATGTTTATTTGACTCCTGGAAAGGCAACAACGAATTCTTTAGATCAGGCATTTCTGCAAAAAGCGATTGACTACGTTGCCAGTAACTTGCAGGATTCGCAACTCAGTGTAGATTCTATGGCTGCTGTTTTCAACTTGAGCAGGATGCAGGTCTACAGGAAAATCAAAGCACTGACCGGAAAGTCTATCGTTGAATTCATCAAAATGGTACGAATGAAACAAGCCATTAAACTGATGGATGGACATAAACTCACATTATCAGAGATAGCTTTCGAAGTGGGATTCAATTCGGCTTCTTATTTCACGCGTTGTTTTAAAGAGGAATATGGCAAGACTCCGTCAGAATATCTCGATCACGCTTAGGTCAGACAATCTCTAAGTTTACGCTGTGTCATTTGTTTAAACTTTCATTGTCTTGTCAGGCACTTTTCCCTTGTTTCATTGCCGCCCAATGGTGTATCAGGTGAAAGTGTAGCACATCACGACTCTCCCTTTCAGCGCAACCAGATTTATATTTTAAGGAAGGTCCATGCATTCGCTTCCGTGGATAATGCCCTTACTCTGACCAGTCCTTCTTAATCTGCCCATTTCTCAGCATTTATTATTCAAAAACCCGCTCCGTTTCAAAATTTCAAGCGAATGTTCATTTTTTGATACGTATTAGTGGGGCCTAAATCGGACTTTAGCAAACGTGTGCGGTGAGTCGTGAAGACCTGATCCCTGCGTTCAGGCTTGCACATCCCCAGCCTCGAGAGAATGTAAAGAAATTAACCCCTAAACCTCAAAGCCAGACGGAAGATCCATGCAGCGCGGAATCGGGATCATACTTCTCGGTTCAAAACTCACGCAGTAACAGTTATTGCATGAGCGTTCAAACGAAAAGCTATTCCAATCAACCTCAAAGAAATTATGAGTGAAATCTACTCGAATTTTTCAAGCCTCAGACGACTGCTAAGGCTAAAGTTTAAGCTCTTGCCGTTTTTATCCGCGGCAATTGTACTGTGCTATGTTAATGTAAACAAAGTTGAAGCAAAGTCCTCCTCAGCATTTCAGGAATTGACAGTATCAGGACAGGTACTTGACGATACAAATAATCCTGTTCCCGGAGTAAATGTTGTAGTAAAGGGCACAACGAACGGAACAAGCACTGACTCGGAGGGTAACTACCGTATTACCTTGGCAACGGGCAACAGCGTATTGATCTTTAGCTTTATTGGATATGTTACGCAGGAGGTCGCTGTAAACAACCGGACTGCAATCAATATTTCGCTGGTGCCAGACGTGTCTACTTTGTCAGAAATTGTTGTAGTGGGTTACGGTACGCAGACGAAGTCTTCCGTGACAGGAGCGGTCTCATCGGTCAATTCGAAAGAAATTGCCGCATTGCCTGTTCCTAGTGTATCTGCGGCATTGCAAGGACGTGTTCCAGGAGTTCTTGTTACCAATAACGGAGGCCCTGGTTCAAGTGCCATTGTCCGGATACGCGGAATTGGTTCGATCACGCAAAATGCGGATCCGCTCTACGTTGTGGACGGTTTTCCTGCGCCTAATTTCAACCTGAATAGTGTGGATACAAAAGACATAGAGTCGGTTGAAATCTTAAAGGATGCGGCTGCAACGGCAGTTTATGGATCACGTGCTGCCAATGGTGTTGTGATTATTACCACTAAAACCGGATCGAAGGATCAGAAAGTCCATGTAGATATTGAAGCCTACACGGGAACGCAAAGCGCCTGGAAGAAATTGGATTTGCTAAATCGCGATCAATACCTTGCTTATGGCACAGCGCTGGCAACGAACGCAGGAGGCAACCCGCCTTCGCGATTCTCCAATATGAATCAGCCAATTTATGCCGGCACAACCCAAACGTTTGCTCAAACAGAAACAGATTGGCAAGATGAGATGTTCCGTTCGGCATCCATTTCACAACTTCAGGGTTCTGTTTCTGGTTCAACCGAAAAGACTAAAATGTACTTGTCGTTCGGGCGATTCAAACAGGACGGAATCATGTTAGGAACTTCTTTTGACAGGTACAATGGAAGACTAAGTCTTGAGACAAAAATCAGCGACCGATTTACCATTGGCGAAAACTTTCAGGTTACGCAAAGCAACAATCAAAATCAGTTGGAAAGTGGTGGAAGAACGATGG
Organism: Ohtaekwangia sp.; assembly: GCF_036568665.1. GTDB lineage: Bacteria > Bacteroidota > Bacteroidia > Cytophagales > Cyclobacteriaceae > Ohtaekwangia. Next base: position 16,605 of record NZ_DATCSD010000164.1, read on the forward strand.
TCATGCATATGCTCCGCTCCGTTCCATACATCACGGTTCGCAATCCGAATAATCCTGGTGGTTTTAATGGTACTACATCTGCTGATGGATCAGACCCTGAAAACCCTGTTCGGTTGGCATTGATGGATAAAAGGATAAATCATAATCTTTACCTCCTGAGTAATACATTCGTGCAGTTTAAGATTACTGATGCACTTAAATACAAGTTCACGTTTGGCGTAAATTATTCGCAAGACCGTGCTTTACAAAATGATCCGATTTTCAGCGATGGTGGTTATCAGGGCAGAACTACTCACAATTTAACAGATAATAGAAACCAGTATTATTCTCTCTATTACTCTAATCAATTAACGTTTGATAAAACATTCGGTGATCATGCTATAAATGCAGTGCTCGTTACTGAAAGACAGGATGAGAAGAACAACTACCTGAACACAAGTGGGCAACTCACCACAAATGCAATAAATAATTTGACAGGAGGAACCAACCTGACTGTCGATAATCAAAGCTGGGAAACCTATTTGCTTTCCTTCCTGGGTCGTGTGAATTATGAGTTCAAAGGAAAATATCTGCTGAGTGCTTCAATGCGCAGAGATGGTTTTTCAGGATTTGCGCCAGGTCATAAATGGGGTAACTTCCCTGGAGCATCTGTGGGCTGGAAGATACACGAAGAAAATTTCATGAGTAGTGTAAACCAGATCAGCGATCTTAAATTGAGAGCAAGTTATGGGAAGGTCGGAGCTAAACCGACTGATCCGTACAGTTATGTTTCACCTATTTTAACAAATTCGTTTTACCCGTTTAATAATTCCCTCGTCCAGGGATCATATTTTCAAAAACTTCAAAATCCTCAATTTGGATGGGAAATCTCAACGATGAAAAACATCGGGCTTGATCTGGGAATGTTCAACAATCAAATCACGTTTTCAGCCGACTATTTCATAAAGGATACTGATCATTTGATTTTGGCTACACAACCTGCTTGGTCATTAGGCCTGGACGAGCCAACCGCGTTGAACGTAGCAAAAATGAAAAACTCGGGAGTTGAATTAACACTCGGTTACAACAAGGTAGGGAAGGATTTCACCTTTAATGTTTCCGGAAATGTTTCGATCATCAGAAATGAGATAAAAGAACTCTATGGCGAAAACACAGCATATTTCGCTGGAGGTAGCCAGGATTATGGAGCAGGTAATATTACCAGAACCATCGCAGGATCCAGCATCCAACATTTCTACCTGTCTGAGACGAACGGTATTTTCCAAAATGAGGGAGAGATTGTCAACGCTGAAGGCAAGCCAACGCAAGATGGCCTAGTCCTTCCTTTAAACAACGATGGCACCGTTGATATCGCCAAATGGCAAGATCCGGCCAACGCAGGTAAATATACCCGGCCTGGAGATATCCGGTTTACGGGCAAAATGAAGGACATGGGTAGCTTTTTACCAAAGTTTAGTTATGGATTAAATCTGGGCGCTACATACAAAGGTTTTGATTTGACGATGTTCATTCAAGGCGTTCAAGGTAACAAAATCTATAATGGTACGAGAGTGATAACGGAGGGTATGCAAAGGTTATTCAATTCGGGTACCGAAGTAATGAATGCCTGGACACCCAGCAATACCAACACCAATGTTCCGAGAGCCGTAAGCGGTGATCCAAATTCAAATGCCAGACCAAGCGATCGATTCCTGGAGAACGGCTCATACCTTCGTATCAAGAACCTGAACATTGGTTATACATTACCTGCTTCGCTTTTAAGTTTCACTAACGGAACGATCAAGAAGTTCAGGATTTACTTTACAGCGCAGAATCTGGTGACTGTAACGAAGTATAAGGGCTACGATCCTGAAGTGGGTAATCGCAATATCAATAATTCTGCTGACCCCAACCGATTCTTGGTTAATGGTATTGATTATGGGCAGTTCCCACAGCCGAGAACATTTATAGGTGGCGTACAATTAGGATTTTAACCCATATTAAATATGAAAAAGGTTTTATTATTCATCATTGCAATCTCAATAGTTATTTCATGCAATGAGCATTTGTTGGATACGAAAAATCCTAATCAGATAGTGATTGGTGATTATTATACTTCATTAGCGCAGATTGGGACTTCGGTGAATTCGATCTATGCGGTGTTGCAAGGCAACCGCATGGTGGGAAGAGAATACTTCTTTATTCATGATCTCAGATCAGATGAAATGAAAGCAGGTGGCGGGCAGTTGGAGGTTCCAAGAGCTCAGTTGTTGAATGGATCTCACACCTATACAAACTCGGTAATGACCGATGTTTGGAAAGGCCTATTCACCATCGTTCAACGGGCCAATGCTGTTATCACAAACGGAGCTGCTCTAACTGTGGACGCAACTGATCAACCTTTATTGGACAGGTATATTGCCGAGGCTAAATTCTTAAGGGGTTTTGCTTATTATACGCTGGGTAACTTGTGGGGTGGCGTTCCTCTTTATGGCCAACCATCAACAGATTTCTCTTTTGCCAAGGCAAGGTCAAGTCAAGCTGAAACATTTGATTTTGCCCTTGCAGATGCAAATGCCGCAAGCCTTGTTTTGCCTGCCTCTTACGCGTCTGCCGATTTGGGACGCGCAACGAAAGGTGCCGCACTCACGCTGGTCGGAAAACTTAATCTTTGCAAAGGAGACTACTCAGCAGCAAAAACTGCCCTTGAGGCAGTAAAAAACCTTGGTGTGTATAGCCTTGTTAACACTTACTTTAACAATTTCACTGAAGAAGCGGAGTATAACAGCGAGTCGGTCTTTGAAGTAGGATTTTTGGATACAGGCTATGGCTGGGATGCATCCGGTAACGGTTCGTCAGCCGATAGCTGGGTTCGCTCCCAAGAATATTCTGCCGTGGGATGGGCAAACCTTATTCCATCAGACAAGCTAATAGCTGAATTTGAAGATGGTGACCCAAGACTTACTGACTCTTTCTGGTTCCCGGGAAATACCTACGCTGATGGATCCAAGACGCTGGTAACGAGTGGTGGTGATGGCGAAACAACCATTAACATTGCTGGTGATAACTCAACCACTTTCGAAGGAAACCAAGTAAAAGTCAGATGGAAAAAGTATTCAGTGATGTATAAGCTTGATCCAGGTGGGTTCAATGTCAACGTTGGTATAAACTACAGACTCTGGAGATATGCCGATGTGTTGCTGTTGCTTGCTGAATGCGAGAACGAAGTCGGTACTCCGGCAAATGCTATTGGCTATCTTAACCAGATTAGAAACCGTGCAAGCGTGAGCATGCCGAATTACGGCACAGCGGCTATGGATAATGCTGGATTCCCGGTGTCAACCAAAGATGAGATCTTTAAGGCTATTCAGCACGAAAGATTCGTAGAGTTGGCTGGAGAGGAAATCAGAAATATTGATATTCTTCGTTGGAGGGCAAATGGAAAGCTCACAGGACCTGACCCTATTAGCTATTTCCAGTCAGGTAAATATGAATTGCTCCCGATTCCACAAGACGAATTCAACACCAATCCCAACTTTACTCCAGAATCTCAAAACCCTGGATACTAAATTGATTTAAGATAGTTCCATCTAATTAATAATCCCGGAATGTTCAATTCCGGGATTACTTATTTGATAAACATGCTCTCATAAATGAAAATCTTCGTACTTACCGCGGCAGTCTCCCTTTTATTTCTATTCAACGGATGCGAGCAGGATCGTAAACTTTTTCAATTGGTAGAACCAGATGATTCAGGTATACATTTTTTAAATGTATTACTGGAGAATGATACGTTGAATGCCCTCAAATTCGAATACCTGTATAATGGTGCTGGTTTAGGTGTGGCAGATTTTAACAACGATGGCCGCGCGGATATCTTCTTTGCTGGTAATATTAATAGCTCAGCACTTTATCTCAACAAGGGCAATTTAACTTTCGAGGATGTATCCGATGCTGCTGGAGTAAAAACACACCTTTGGTGTACAGGTGTCTCTGTCGTTGATGTTAATCAGGATGGGCTATTGGATATTTATATTTCCACAGCTCATCCAAACAAAGACAAAAAAGTGCCTAACATCTTTTTTGTCAACCAAGGATTGGATGAAAAAGGTATTCCTCACTTTAAAGATTTAGCTGTGCCGCTTGGACTTGCTGATTCAAGCTATTCAACGCAAGCGGTGTTTTTTGATTATGATCTGGACAGCGATCTTGATATGTTTCTGCTGACGAATTCCCTGGAGTCCTATCATCGTAATACACCCTTTGGCCAGCGCACTGATGGACGTGGCAAAAGTGTTGATAAGCTGTACCGGCAAGATACACTTGAAGATGGAACGCTTCACTTTACCAATGTCTCAGCGCAGGCAGGAATTCTTGAGGAGGGGTGGGGCCTTGGTGTTATGGTAAACGATTTTAACCAGGACGGTTGGCCCGACATCTATTGCGCAAATGATTTTCTCTCGTCAGATCAATTGTACATCAATCAACAAGATGGAACATTCAGAAATGAAATTTCAGCCTGGATGAATCACCAGGAGTTTAACGGGATGGGTGCTGATATGGCCGACCTTAACAATGACGCGCTGAATGATTTGGTGGTGGTAGACATGATGCCTGACGATAACCTCAGACAAAAGACGATGTTCTCCTGGATGGGTTATGAGCGCTTTATGAAAAGTTTGAAGTTGAATTATCGCCCCCAGTATATTCGAAATGTATTGCAGCGCAATAATGGGAATAACACGTTTAGCGATATCGGTTATCAGAGTGGAATTTATGCTACGGATTGGAGTTGGTCACCTCTTATTGCCGATTTTGACAATGATGGCCTTCGCGACATTTTTATCTCCAATGGCTATCTGAAAGATATTACGGATCTCGACTTTGTCACGTACAATCAAGACGTAACCATGTTTGGGACAGATTCTTTAAAGATGAAAAATGCTGCTAAAGCACTTAAAGAACTTGGAGGCGTATTTAAACCTGATTTTCTATTTCAGAACAAAGGTGATTTTCAATTTGAAAGTGTTGGAAACTCCTGGGGTCTTTCCGACCCCACCTATTCCAATGGGGCCGCTTACGCAGATTTTGACAATGATGGAGACCTTGATCTAATACTTAATAACCTTAACGGAGTGGCTCGATTATACGAGAACACGGTTACCGACAACCATGAAGTGGACGCAAAATTCCTGCAACTCAAACTGGAGGGACCTAAGGGAAATCTTCAGGGAATCGGCACCAGAATATGGGTATATATGGATGGGCAACTCAGTTACGGTGAACAACAGTTACAACGGGGTTATCTCTCCAGCGTTGATCCAGTAATGCACTTTGGTTTAGGATCGAAGAAAGTTGACTCAGTTGTCATTGTGTGGCCCAGGGGACAAATGCAAGTAATGCGCGATGTAAGTGCTAATACACGTATTACTGCCTCCCACGATCAAGCTGTATTGACGTATCAACGTCCTAATCCCAATTCAACGTGGTTGGAAAAAGAGGAATCTGCCATTGCCCCGGTCATGTCCGAAGAGGCTTACGCAGACTATAAATTTGGCCAGGCTACGTTACCCCACAAATTCTCTCAGCAAGGTCCACGACTTGCCGTTGGAGATATCAACGGCGATGGTCTTGATGATTTTATCGTTGGTGGTACCGCTTACCACAGCGCCATGATATATCAACAGGAGGCCGATGGAAAGTTTCATGTCGATTCGCTTGCTGTTAAAGATTCGGAAGACGTTGGCATCTTACTATTTGATGCAGATAAGGATGGCGACCTGGATTTATATTGTGTGAGCGGGAGCAGCGAGTTCGGTAAAGATAAATCCAAGTACCAGGACAGACTATACAAGAATAATGGGAAAGGCAAATTCGAGTTGGATAAAGAAGCTTTGCCAAAAATAGAAAGTAGTGGAAGTTGTGTGACGACAGCAGACATAGATCATGATGGTGACCTTGACTTGTTTGTTGGAGGACGTATCGTGCCTGTCTCGTATCCCTCCACGCCCAGGAGTTATCTCTTGCGAAATAATGGTAAGGGAAAATTTGAGGATGTGACAAATAGCATAGGGAATGGGCTCGATTCGGTGGGTATGGTGACCGATGCATTGTTCACTGATTTTGATAACGATGGATGGCAGGATCTGATTGTAGTTGGTGAGTGGATGCCCGTTACTGTATATGGCAATGACAAGGGTGCCTTTAAAAAAATTACAGAACTCAAGTCAGGGTGGTGGAGCAGTATAGCAGAAGGTGATTTTGATAACGATGGAGATACCGATTATATCTTAGGTAATCTTGGTAAAAATTCAGTGCTCCAAGCGAGCGAACAGGAACCGGTATCTATATATGCAAAAGACTTTGATGCAAATGGTTCATTGGATCCATTCATTTCACGCTATATACAAGGAAAGGAATATCCGGTACACTATCGCGAAACGATGACTGAACAAATCCCGGGATTACGCCGCATGCTCCGGACTTATTCGAAATACGGAAAGACGGAGATGGGTGAAATACTTAAATACCTGGGTGAACAGAACATGATCGTGAAGCGTGCGACATATTTTCAGTCTTCATACTTGGAAAACCATGGTAAGGGAAAATTTTCACTGCATGCCCTGCCGTTAAGTATTCAGGTTAGTCCCATTAACAGCATCACCGTTTGCCACCTCAATAACGATCCTTATCTCGATTTTCTTGCGGTTGGAAATTCGTTTTCCGAAGAGACATTGTCAGGCTACCTCGATGCGGGCATTGGCGTGTATGCTTTGGGTAATGGCGATGGGACATTTCAAATTATCCCTCCCTCTCAAAGTGGATTTTGTGTTATGACAGACGCAAAAGCGATAAGGGAGATAAAAATTGGCAATAAGCGCAAATGGATCGTCACCGCTAATCAGGCACCACTGATGTGGTTCAATGATGCAAGGAATGATAACAATACTGGCCAACCTTTGGCATCGGTTCCTCAACACCCCTGACATTTTGGATAAGGTATCCTTGCGCCGTTCCCGGGCTAATATTGCCGGTGAACAACGGATGTTTCAAAATTTAAAGTCGATGTTCCATTTATGGAAGTCATTAAAAACTCAACGATGCCACATTACATCGAATTTAACTACGGCCATAATCACTTGTAAATACAAGACTACGATGCTAAAATCTTTAACCAAACTCGTCATGCTCGCCACGTTACTCTTTGATGTGACGTTGGCAACCGCACAAGACGGCACCATCTATCCACTCGAAACTCCCAAAGAACCAAATGCAATCCCTCTCGGCACTGGCGGTGTCGAAGGACAACCTTCGCCTGAGACTTGGTTCAGGCAGTGGGGCGATCCAATGGCTCGGAATATTTCAAAAGCGACACTTACACCGTTTTTGCCCAAACCCGGTAAAGCAAATGGCGCGGCCGTAATCGTGGCACCCGGTGGAGGTTTTCGATGGCTGTCCATGGGTAACGAAGGATGGGAAGTTGCTCAAGCGCTTGCCGATCAGGGCATCGCTGCCTTTGTACTTAAATATCGTCTCTTTCCCACGCCGGAGTCACTGGATGGCTTCAGGGAGTCGATGAATAGAACTTTCGCAGCGGCAACACCTCCTGCCGAGGGTAAGAAGGATGCAACTCCTCCTCCAGGCCCACCGCGCATGGACCTGACCAACCAGCTCGCGGATGCAGAAGCTGCGTATAAAATGATTGTGACGCGAGCAAAAGAATGGGGCGTTGACACCGCTCGATTGGGAATGATTGGCTTCTCAGCCGGTGCCGGGCTCACCATGCACACCACGCTTAATTCAAAAGTGGTACAGCTCGACTTCATCGGTCCAATATATGGTGGCATGGGACCGGTTGAGGTGCCGAAGAATGCTCCGCCAATGTTTAATGTGATAGCATCAGATGATTTTCTGTTTCGCGGTCAGTTCGGTGTGATCGAGTCGTGGTTTAAAGCAGGCAAACCTGTAGAGTTTCATCTTTACCAGAATGGCGGCCACGGCTTCGGTCTGGGCAACCCCAATCGTACCAGTAACAAATGGTTCGATGCCTTCATGCACTGGCTTGATGTTAATGGGTTCCTTGTTGCAAAGACTGCAAAGAAATAAGAGGATTCGCTTTCGATTCTGAAACAGTTGCAGTAAAGCTATAGTCGTTTTCGATAACTATACATCGGAGGCACATCTCAATTACCATGTTTCATTGATCAATACCTAGAGCAAAGCAAGGTGTTTTTGTGTACAACAAAGGCATTAATTGCCTTGTATAGTGAATATGAAGCCGTGGAGAATGCAGGCGCCACTCAACATCGGTAATTTCTGTTTTTCAATAGATTAAATAAACAACACGCATAAACTTATACCAATGATAATAAGAGAGCTTTTCAAGCACCTAAAATCAATAACAACGTTAACGGTCTTGTTTTTTTCGTTAAGTCACGCCTACGCACAGGAATTAAAACTTAATGATCTCGAATACTTTGAAACGCAAGGCGTTAATGTCCTCGTTTACAGTAACCTTTTTACAGGGGGATTTAACGATGAGAAGAATGCTGGTATTGAATTAATTCATCATGGTGTGAGAACTGCCCAAGGCGGTGCTGTGAGGCTCTCCAACACGCCTGAACAATGGGATCTGGTTCCGGAAATACCGACCCGAAAAGTGGACCGTGCATCGAAAAGTATAGAGAGCATATTGCGGTATAAAGATTACGATTTCGATTCGCGTGTGATTGTTACAGCGAAGGGTAATGGTGTCGAAATATCGGTCTACCTGGACAAACCAATTCCGAAGGAACTTGAGGGAAGCGCGGGCTTCAATCTCGAATTTCTTCCCTCACAGTATTGGGGTAAAGCCTATATCGTAGACGGACGTTACAATCGATTTCCACGTTACGTGGTGGGTAACAGCGTGGCAAGACCCAACAACGAAAAGCCAAAACAATTTAAAGGTTACAAAACATACGATGACAGGGGTACCGGTAAATTCATTGATCCACTTCCACTGGAAAGAGGCCGTGCTTTTCTTCTGGCGCCAGATGAACCTTCACGCCTGGTGAAAATCACTTCGCAGGATGTAGACTTGATGCTCTTCGATGGACGTGTGCTGGCCCAAAATGGTTGGTTCGTTGTTCGTAGTATTCTGCCCTCAGGAAAAACAGGAAAAGTGTTAACCTGGACGATTGAGCCCAACGCAATCAAAGGGTGGGTGAGAGAGCCAAATATAGGTTTCTCTCAAGTCGGTTACATACCCAAACAACCGAAGGTCGCAGTAATTGAACTGGACAAGAAAGACAAGCCACTTGCCAACGCCTCACTATACAAAATGGACAACGATGGCAGTGCACGTGAGGTGTTCAGTGGCAAAATAGTTTCATGGGGTGATTACTATAAATATCACTATGTCAAATTTGATTTCACCTCAGTCACTGCCCCTGGTATATATTACATCCAATACGGCAATTTCAAAACGAACGACTTCTTGATTGAAAATAGCGTGTATGATAAAATCACGGACGCTACGAGTGATATATGGATTCCGATTCACATGAATCACATGTTCGTAAATGAAGCGTATAGGGTGTGGCATGGAGAACCTTTCAAGGAAGGATATCTTCAAGCTCCGCCAAACACCGATCATTTCGATCTGCATGCTCAGGGGCCGACAACGGATACAAAGTATAAAGCCCTTGAACTGATCCCGGGACTAAACGTTGGTGGATTTTTCGATGCAGGAGATTTTGATATCGAAACAGGCGCGAATATTAGCGTGGTACAAAACTTCGTTCAAACGTGGGAGTATTTTAAGCCGTTGCGTGATCAGACATTTGTTGATCAGAAACAACGCTATGTCGACCTTCACCGTCCCGATGGAATACCTGATGTATTGCAATTTATTGAGCACGGAACATTAAACCTTGTAGCGCAGGCAGAGATTGTTGGCCATATGACGCAAACACTTTCAAACGCTGTGCTCGACAATTACCACCACCTGGGAGACGCAGCTTCAATAACAGATGGACTTCCTTATAATCCAAATCTAGGTCCTTACGAAAAAGCAAAGGACGGGAGATCGAGCGGAGTTAAAGACGACATGTGGGCATTCACAAATCGCAATCCTCGACTCGATCTTTTCGCAGCTACAATGTTTGCTGCATCGAGCAGAGCTTTAAAGGGTTACAACGATGATCTTTCTGCCAGGGCCTTGGTACAGTCCAAGAGACTTCTGAAAGAAGCAACCGAACTTCTCGCAGCGAAGCCGGAAGACAATTCGCCTTGGGGAGCGTCAGCTAATGTTGGCACCAATCTTCAACTTTTTGTTGCGACTGGTGAAAAACAGTATCTCGATAAATTTCAGGAACTCCTATGGCCAGCGCTTGATCGCAACGTTAATACCACGCTGCTGACAGCTTTGAATGCCGTCCCGCATATGGACGCATCCTTCAAGGAAAAGCTTCGTCCCTACGTTGTCAAGTATGCTGATTATATAAAAGGATTAGAAAAGGAAAATCCCTATGGAGTACCGATTGTGCTGGGCAACTGGGCCGGCAGTGGCGCAATTTTAAATTTCGGCACCACGATCTGTTTTGCAAGCCAGTATTTTCCAGACGTTGTTGCCCCGAGTGAAGCGTTCAAGGCTACGAATTGGTTATTTGGTTGTCATCCCTATCATAACTATTCGCTTGTAGCAACTGTTGGCGCGACTCGTCCTAAGGCAGTCTTCTATGGTAATAATCGGGCCGACTTCTCTTTTATTCCCGGCAATGTCGCGCCCGGTATTTTATTCAGAAAACCCGATCACTTTGAAAACTACGATGACTGGCCTTTCCTCTGGGGACAAAACGAAGGCACTATCGCTGGTAATACGAATTATTTAATTTTCGGATCAGCGTTTCGGAATCTGGTGAAGTGATGCTTGGTTCAAGCTTCTATACTAAAGCTTAATGAAGACTATATCTCTCTGCCTATTTTAATTTTCTCGGAGAGTCCATGAATCCGCTTATGTAATTTGAAAGACTAGATACATACCAAATTGGATAAAGCATGCTTGAAGGGACAACTGTTTGATTAGGGAGTATATAATAAGGATCAAACTAAACGTGAAGACAAGTAAGGACATAAAAAAAGTGGATCAGAAAAATCCACTTTTTTATGTCGGGGCGACAGGATTCGAACCTACGACCTCCACGTCCCGAACGTGGCGCGCTACCGGGCTGCGCTACGCCCCGAGGTTTTCAAATTTAAGAAATCCTGCTAACGAGAAAATATATAGGTGTATTAATTCGCATCCTTTACACAACGGAACCCGATGTGCGATTGTCCGCTATCAATAGAAGTACCTTGACGTGCGCTTGGTCGATAGTTAACGCAATAATTACTCGCGCATAAAAATGAGCCTCCTTTTGTAACACGCTTCTGTGCGTACGGTTCGTTGGGATCGTATGATTGTGCCGGACCTTTGGGATCTTCTGTTATTGCCATCTTGGCGAGTGCTTGAAAATAAGTAGCATCATACCAGTCGCTGGTCCATTCCCATACATTGCCAATCATATCGTATAGCCCATAGTTGTTGGGTGGAAATGTTTTCACAGGCGATGATGAAGCAAATCCATCTTCGGCCAGATTCTTCGTAGGAAAACTTCCCTGAAATGTATTCGCCATAAATTTACCTTGTGGCGTAACTTCATTTCCCCAGCTATACCGCTCCTGATCTTTACCTCCACGTGAGGCAAACTCCCATTCAGCTTCTGTTGGTAATCGCTTGCCCGCCCATGTAGCATATGCCTGTGCATCTTCGTATGCTATATGTACTACAGGGTGATTCCATTTTCCTTCGAGGTTACTGCCGGGTCCTTCGGGATGTTGCCAGTCTACACCTTTCTTCCATTCCCACCATAATGTATAGTCGTTCAACATTACAGGTTGATCGGGCGCATGAAATACTAGCGAACCAGGAACAAGTACACTATCCGGTGGTTTGGGTGTACCCGGAGGAAGTTGCTTGCTGAGTTCTTCCCAGCTTGGTATGCGCTCTGCTATAGTAACGTATTGTGTGGCTTCAACAAATTGACGGAACTGTTCATTGGTTACTTCGGTTTCATCCATCCAAAAACCTTTTACACGAACACCATGTGCAGGGCGTTCATGTTCGTATGCATCCTGGGCATCAGTGCCCATGGTAAATTCTCCACCGGGAATCCATACCATTCCGGCCGGTTTTGATTCTGAAAGATTGTTGTCAGATGTTTTTGATTTTTCAGCGCACCCGATAAGCAATAACAGGAAGATGAAAACGCTATTGGCAGATTTCATGTGTATTGAATTAAGAATGATGGGTGGAATCGTCCGAAATATACTCCGGATTTTTTATATGCAGGTTATTTACCGGAAGCTTTCTTGAGTGCTTGCTCGTATGCCTGCGTAAATTCTTTCGGAGGCTCCGGTTGCTGGCGGAGAAGCACTCTTCTTACCTGCGGATCTTTTTCCCACCGAAAGAACCATGAAAAACCGTAGGGGCCGGCATAATAATCAGTCTGTTTGTATACATCGTTTTGAAGTGCAGTACGCAGATCAGTAAATGTATATCCTTTCTTTTTCAATTGTTCAATCAATACACCGAGGTAGTCAGCGTGTAGAGCATTGACATGTCCTAAAAAGATTTGAGGAATGGATGTGCCATAGCGTTTCATACCTATATTTTCAAAATGATCGAAGAGGCGAAGTGTATAGTCTATGTACGCCTGGCCTATCCGTTGTGCCTGGCTTTTATCGTGGTTATCGAGGGCCAGGAGATATAACGCATTGAACATATAGTCGGAGCTCTCTATGGTAAACGGTGTGCTGATATAGCCTTTTTCCTGTAGAAAAGATTGCATTTCAATTTTTGTAAGACTATCCATTCCGAGAGCATTATAAGGAAAACGGAAGTAGGTGAGCGATTTGCCGGTTCCCTCCAATAGCTTTTTAGTAATGACTTCTCCTTTTATAATCTCATCTTTAAAAATCGAAGATGATGTACGGGCATAACTTGGATGACTATAGGTGTGATTGCCGGGAGTGATGAGTGGATTGATAAGCCACTGTTTTAATACAGCAATACGCTCTTCTGTTTGATCATCGTGAATCAATGTGTTTTCATTGATGAAGATTGTGGTGGGGATAGAATGCGTAGTAATAGCGGTTAGTATATTTTCATTTGCACTTACGATGGTCTTGAGAGGAGCATCGCCTGGCCATGAAGTAAAAGGAACATCGTCTAACGTTATGGCTACCTGTTTTTGCTGGGCCATAGTAGTTACTGTAGATGTAATTGCTACGAGTAAGGTGAAGATATGTTTCTGGAAGATCATCTTTAAAAATACGCAAAGAGATCTCTTTCAGCTATACCACTCGTCAGAGTTTTTAAGATACCGTTCTCACAGTCGGGCGATATACAGTGAGGTAGAGAAAGGCTATAGCTGCGAATAAGCTACAGATAGCAAACGTAAGGAACACATTGGATGGATCATTGCTATAGATAGTGCCCGAGCCAACAGCTCCTAAACCAATGCCCAATTCCATACATATATAGAGTGAAGCAACGCCACGTCCTTTATGATGTTCATCACTCAAATCGGTAGCCCACGCAAGCAGAGTAGGGGAGGTGGCGCCTTGAGCAAATCCATAGATCAGCACACCGCAGATTACCATTGTAACAGAATCGGCCAAAGCAATGGTTAACATAGCAATAGCAATAAGACCGGTTGATATACGCAGCACAGGTTTGCGTCCCCAACGATCGGAAGCTTTCCCACCAACCAGTCTTACAAGGAGCGATGCTACTGTGAGGTATGTAAAAAGTACTCCTTTATTTTTGATACCTACCATTGCACCTAGATCGGGTATCAAAGTATACATAGCTCCATAAGCATAGGCACTGAATACCATTACGAAGCATGGAGCCAGTACACGCGGCTCGAACAGATCGGCTCGTCTGATCTTGAGTATACCTATATGAAAGCGATGTTTGTCGTGAAGGGTTTCTTTTATACCGATCAATATAAGTACAGAAATTATTGCGAAAGCGGATGAACAATAAAACATGGTATGCAAACCAAAGTGATTGGCAATAGTGCCGCCAACGGCCGGGCCACTGGCCATACCAACACTTCCGGCAGTGCCGAGCAAGCCCATCGCTTCGCCTCTGCGTTGTGCAGGAATTATATCGGAGAGATAAGCTGTTTGTCCTGTAGGAGTAAAACCCGTAGAGAAACCATGTACTAATCGTAATAATAAGAATCCGCAGACAGTTGATAGGACCGGGTATATCAGGCTACAGATAAAACAGACAACAGAACCAAGCATCATTACGGGCACGCGACCTACTTTGTCGGCAAGTCTCCCGCTAAACGGTCTTGACAACATAGCGGTGAGTGTGAAGAGTGATATGATGAGTCCTTTATACTCACCTCCGCCTAAGCTTGTTAGGTACTCAGGTAACTCCGGTATAATCATGTTAAAGCTGGCGAAAAACAGAAGCGAGCTTACGCA
>NZ_DATCSD010000165.1:0-5029 GCF_036568665.1 Ohtaekwangia sp.
ATATATACCAGTGTAATTTAAGCGGAGCGATTCCGTATTCGCTATTTTCAATAGCAGGTCTGCAAACCCTGAACCTCGCCTTTAATGAATTAACCGGGAGTATTCCATCCAACGCAGGCAGTGCTACAGCACTCACTACGCTATCGCTGCATGCCAACAATCTTACGGGTACTATTCCCAGTGGTATAGGTAATTTGCATAGCCTTACCATTCTCTCGCTTTATAGCAATCAGCTTACCGGTACTATACCGGCTGAGATTGGCAGTTTAACAAATCTTACAACGCTATACCTGTATAGCAATGAGCTTAGCGGAAGTATACCTTCGTCATTGGGGCAGTTGGTGAATCTTATTTACTTCTATGTATATGATAACAACCTGAGTGGCAGTTTCCCGACCACCCTGGGTAACCTTACCAAGCTGAAGTATTTCTATGCCAACGATAACCAGCTTACCGGGAACATTCCCGTTGAGTTTGCTGCCCTTAACCAGGTCATTACTTTCTATGTATACAATAACAAATTAAGCGGTGTTATACCTGCCGGTGTATTTAATGGCTGGACTAAACTGACAACGTTCAGTGTGTTGAATAACCAATTCTCGGGAGCGTTTCCTTCTTCGATCAGTACCTGCACAGCCCTGGTAAATTTTGGCGCCAGCAAAAATTTATTTACCAGTATACCTGCCGGCATGCTAAATCTTCCGGTGGCTACCAGCATCAACTTTAGCTATAACGAACTCACCGCTATACCGGATTTTACCACGCATGTAAACAAGGCTAACCTGACCTTGAACGTTTCTTATAACCGGTTAGACTTTGGCGCATTGCAACCACTGACGAGTGGCGGTATAAAAACCGTTACACTCACGCCACAGAATACTATACAGGATGTACAGTTTGTTACGCCTGCTATAGGTGCTCAGCTGACTATACCCGGCAGGGCAGCAGGGAGCAATGGTACCATTACGTGGGAGAAGCAACAGGATAATGGAAGCTGGACAAGTGTAAACAGCCTGAACGGAAACACGACACAACAGACTTATACCCGCAGTGCCTTTGCACAGAGCGATGAAGGGATCTATAGAGTAAAGATGACCAGTACATCCTTTGCCGGTATAACGATACAGAGTGATCCTATAAAAGTAAAGACGGCTGTAAATCTTGCATTGGATAACTGGGCCTTTCAGTATAAATACGATGGCCGCCATCGGATGACACAGAAGAAAGTGCCGGGTGCGGACTGGGTATATATGGTATACGACAATCGCGATCGTTTGGTGATGACCCAGGATGGTGAACAACGCAAGAACAATCAATGGCTCGTAACCAAGTACGATGCGTTGAACCGTCCGATTGTTACCGCGATCTATACCCATACAGGAGCCGCGAGTCAAACGGATATGGCCGGGTTGATCAGCACCGCTAACTTCTATGACAGCTTCGATGGGACTACCACTTTTCATGGGTATACGAACAATGTTTTTCCCAATGATGCAACAAAGCTGGATGTGCTGACAGTAACGTATTACGATACGTATGACTTTAAGAATCTGCTCAACGATGAGAGGTATAACTATAAATCAACTGAATTTACCGACCAGTATACATCCGATGCCAATGGTAATAGTTTCCTGAGTGTAGTAGGGCAGGTGACAGGAAGTAAAACAAAGGTATTGACGAGGGGTAACTATATTATTACTGCCAGTTACTACGATGACAAATATAGAGTGGTGCAGACCGTTGCCAACGATATGCATGGAGACTTTGACAGAACCACCAATGTATATGACTTTGTAGGCAAGGTGTTGAAGTCGAAGAGTACCCGCACAGAGTATTCCATCAAGTGGACCAATGTAGTAAGCCCGGGCGTTGTCGATAAGATTACCAATACATTAGGCAAAGCGAGCAGTGCCGATGGCTGGATAGCGGGTGCATCATCACAACAAATACTGCCTGCCGGGCAGGATGGCTGGATGGAAGTGACGGTGTCAGAACTAAACAAGAACAGAATAATTGGTCTTGCCTCATCCGATCCGGATGCAAATTATACCAGTATAAACTATGCTTTATACATGGCCGGTTCCGGCTTTTCTATTCGGATACAGGAGAGCGGAGTGCAGCGCTATAGTGGCACTACATTAGCGACAGGCGATGTACTTCGTATTGAGCGTAAAGGCACAGCCATTACCTACAGACAAAATGGAAAGGTGCTGACTCCGAGTCCGGCTTCTCCGGCTTCTACAACCGATCTGCGTGTAGACGCCTCGTTGTATTCGTCAGGAGCCAGCCTGGTAGATGTGCGTGCTTCTTTTGCAGCGCGCAGTTCAAGTATAGTAAGAACATTTGAGTATGACCATGCCGGTCGCCTGCTGAAAACCTGGCACCAGGTAAATGGCGGCACAAATGTATTGCTCACCAGTAACGAGTATAACGAGCTCGGACAACTCATCACCAGGAAACTTCACTCCGAAGATCAGGGCACTACATTCAAACAGCATGTAGACATGCGCTATAATATCCGTGGTTGGCTTACACGTATTAACAACTCTGATCTTACACCGGACGAGAGCAGCGATCCACGCGATCACTTTGGTATGAATCTGTCCTACAACGAAGTTATACCTACGCTCAATAATAAAGCAGCCTTTAATGGTAACATCTCTGCGATCCGCTATAGCAACAATCAGGGCTATGGCGATGTAAAGGAGAATGCCTATAAATATGATTACGATCCGATGAACCGGATCAAGGATGCAAGCTTCCAACAGAAGAATGCCAGCAATTGGGGACAACCACAGTACAAGGATGCCAATAACACCGTACAAACCAGCGATGCCTATACCGAGACCGGCTATGCCTATGACCTGAATGGTAATTTACAGAACCTGACGCGCAAAGGTATAAATGGAGCCAGCATGGATGTGCTCACTTATAACTATGGTACCGGTCAGGCAAAAAGCAACAAATTGCTCAGCGTAACCGATGCGGGTGATGTGAAGCAGGGCTTCATTGATGGTAATACAACATCAGACGATTACCAGTACGACAACAACGGCAGCATGAACGTTGACAAGAATAAAGATATAGCTGCGATTACCTACAACCACCTGAACCTGCCGGTGCAGGTAACAAAAGTAAGCGGTGAGTATATCAAGTATATCTACGATGCTTCCGGCAGAAAGCTCTGCCAGCAGGTATATAACAGCAGCAATGCTGTTACCAAACAAACCGATTATGCAGGCGAATACTTCTATGAAAATGATACACTGAAATTTATCAACCACGAAGAAGGCCGCATTGTCATGACCGGCACAGCACCGGAGTATCAGTATCATTTGAAAGATCATTTGGGCAACGTACGTGTTACGTTTACAGCGAAAGATGAAACGGAGAGTGCAACCGCTACGCTGGAGACTGCCAATGTAAGTAATGAGCAAGGCAAGTTTATATACTACAACGAAGCCGTGAAGATAAACTTCCCGTTGTTCGATCACACAAGACAAGGCGGCACAAATTACTCTGCACGCCTCAACGGTACGGCTAGTGAACAAACAGGCCTGGCTAAATCATTAAGCGTAATGCCAGGCGATGTGATCAATGCAGAAGTATATGCCAAATACCTGGATACCAACCAGGCTAACTGGTCAGCCGCAGTAACGAATCTGATGACTTCTATTGCCAATGGAACAGCCGCACCGAATACCTATATAGATGGAGGAGCTGTGGGAAGCACCGGTGGTGCCCTCGATCCATTTGCAGGTCTTCTCAGCAAAGGAAGCGAAAGCGGCACCGCCCCAAAAGCATACCTGAACTACCTGATCTTCGACAGAAATTACAACGTACTGGATGGTGGTTTTGTACGGGTAACAGAAGCAGCGAAAGAAAGCGGCACCGATGTACCCCATGAGAAACTCTCCAAGCAACTGACTATAAAAGAAGCGGGCTATGTGTATATTTACCTTAGCAATGATAACGTGGCTTTAGGTGGAAGTCAGGTAGAAGTATATTTTGATGACTTCAAGGTAGAGCAGACTAAGTCTCCTGTAATACAGGCGGAAGATTATTATCCGTTTGGTTTAGCTTATAGTAGTTATCGAAGGGAAAACTCTGTCCAGAACAAGACGAAATTGTTCCAAGGGCAGGAACATATAGATGACTTAGACTTAGAATGGGATTCGTTCAAGTGGAGAAATCATCAACCGGAAATTGGGAGATTCTTCAATATTGATCCTCTTACTGACGAATATGTTTACAATAGCCCGTATGCTTTTGCTGAGAATCGAGTTGTAAGTGGAAGAGAGCTAGAAGGCCTAGAATGGGCTCCTCCCCTAACAGCTGATGAGAATGGGAATTTTGTTCCTGATGTTGATGCACTGCAACAATATCAACAAGGCAGAGCCGAGGCCGGGGCTGGCCTGATTGAATCTGTAACGGATGCTGCAGAAGGATTATGGAATGCGGTTACCAGTCCGGTTCAAACAGTGAAGGGTTTGTGGAATGCTGTTACAAATCCAGTCGAGACAATAACAGAAATTAAAGAGCAGGTTGTTACAAGTTTCAAAGAAAATCCAGAGAAAGCCAGTGGAAAACTTCTTGGAAATGTATTAATGACTGTTGCAAGTGAGGGGCTTCTTAGAAATCCAAAAGGAATTGTATATGAAAGAATTGACAAAACAGGAAATCTAAAGCCTTATGTTGGACAGGCAAAAAGTGCAGAACGGTTTGCTGCTAGACAAAAGGAACATGCCCGTGCAAATCCTCGATCGGATTTTGAGTTTAAGAAAATTGATAAAGGAAAGCCTGGAAAAAATCTGAATAAAAAGGAACAGAAAGCATTAGATGCTAGAGGTGGACCAACAAATAAAGCAAATCCGAACGGTGGAACATCCAATAGGAAGAATGTTATACAGAAGAAAAAGACAACTAATTGAGATGAAGCTAAAATTAAAAGTAGGGGATATATTTACCATACCAGTAAATGATGAGAAGACAGGCTTCGGCCAGATAATCAACATTCCCAACAAGAATA
>NZ_DATCSD010000166.1:0-10341 GCF_036568665.1 Ohtaekwangia sp.
GTATTTACAAGTGAATCCTATATTAATTACTAATCACTAAAACCCTTATATAGCATGGCAACAGTATATAAAACCCCGGGCGTCTTTGTTGAAGAGATACCTAAATTTCCGCCTTCGGTTGCACAGGTAGAAACCGCTCTGCCCGCGTTTGTAGGCTATACCGAGAAGGCTACCAATATAGCCGATAATGATCTGAAGCTGAAAGCGAGACGTATCGGCTCCATGGTAGAATACGAACAGTACTTTGGTTATGGCCCCAAAACAATTGTAACCTCTGTATCGATCGATGACAAGAATAACTTCAAGTCGGCCGATGCCAAGAGTCAATACTATATGTACGACAGCCTGCGTTTGTTTTTCTCCAATGGCGGGGGCGATTGTTTTATCGTATCCATCGGATTGTATAAAACAAATTTAGGAGTACCCGTAGAAGGAGACTTCACTAAGGGTATAGATGCACTACTGACGGAAGATGATCCTACTATCGTTCTCTTTCCGGATGCCGTGCTCATGGATGATACCAGCCTGGGGAATGTGCAGAAAGCTGCACTGACACATTGTGCCGATGAGTCGCGCAGAGATCGCGTTGCTGTTTTCGATCTGGCAAAGAATGATACCAAGCCTTCGGAACTGGGCAAGACTTTCAAACAAAATATAGGTGTCAACAACCTCAGCTATGGCATGGCCTATACACCGTGGCTGAAAGTAAATATACCCAAGAATGTTACCTATGCCGATATTGTAGGAAAGCTGTTGAAGAATGGCGCAGCAGTAACACTGGATGCGCTTATACCGGCAGATGATCCCAACAAGGTAGATCTTACAAAGGCCATCGACCAGGTGGGTAAGGTATATACCGATATAAATAATATCAACGCGCAGACCACAGCGCTTTCCGGAATCTTTGGCTCACTCTCGGAAAACTTTGGCGACCTGGTGAATAAATATAACGCAGCACCTTCTGTTGCAAAATTTACTGACCTGATCAATTACCTGAGAGGTATATTTCTGGCGATAGACGATACGCTTGATCCTGCTATAGCGAATCGCATTCAGAATGACAGCCTGAAAGCTTCCGTGCAGGCAGCGGTAAATTCTGATTTCAAAGCACTGTTCTCCGGACTGATCGCTATCGACAAGGAAGCTGCAGACGATACGTTGGTAAAAGTAGAATATCCAACTGCCCTCATCAAACAAGCAGATATAACCAACGCTGTTTGGGGAGCTACATTTGTTAACGATGTGTTAAAGAGTGGTTTCATGACAGCTGCTACGAAAGAGGAAAAAGTAAACCAGGCTGTCGCTGAGCTTCAGAAACTATTCGGATCAATTAATCGCGCCTACTATCTGTTTCTAGTGGATGGAGCTGCTTCTGCAGCGCAGACACAAAACAGCGGTCTCGAAAATTCTCTTCCGGTATTCAAATCTATTATACGTGGTGTGAGTACGAGCATCAGCGAACTTCCGCCCAGCGGGGCTATTGCAGGAGTATATGCTACGGTTGATCGTACGCGTGGTGTATGGAAAGCGCCCGCCAACGTAAGTCTTAACAACGTGGTGGAGCCTACACAGGTATATACTAAAACACAGCTCGATAATTTGAATGTTGATGTTAATGCCGGTAAGTCGATCAACGCCATCCGTACCTTCTTTGGTAAAGGAACACTGGTATATGGCTCACGCACACTGGCCGGTAATGATAATGAGTGGAGATATATACCGGTAAGACGCCTGTTCATTATGGTGGAAGAGTCAGTGAAGAAAGCGACCGAACAATTTGTATTTGAGCCCAACGATGCAAATACATGGGTGAAAGTGCAGGCTATGATCGAGAACTTTCTCTTCGTGATCTGGCGCCAGGGAGCGTTGCAAGGTGCCAAACCGGAACATGCATTTTATGTAGCGGTAGGTTTGAATAAAACGATGACTCCTCTGGATATACTCGAAGGCCGTATGATCGTAGAGATTGGCCTGGCTGCCGTTCGCCCTGCCGAGTTTATCATCCTGCGCTTTTCGCACAAGATGGCTGAATCCTGATTATAAAAGATATATATAAACCATAACCCTATATACACATGGCAAATTACCCTATGCCGAAGTTCCACTTCCTGGTGGAATGGAATGGAAGTAAAGCAGGCTTTACTGAGGTGACCGGTCTCGATATGCAGATCGAAGCGATCGAGTACCGCGAAGGATCGAGTCCTACCTATTCAAAAACCAAACAGCCGGGACTGCATAAGTTCAGCAACATCACGTTGAAGCGCGGCACGTTTGAAGGCGATACCGATTTTTATACCTGGATCAATACCGTTAACCTGAACAAGGTTGAGCGAAGAGATATAGTGATCAAACTGCTCAACGAAAAGCACGAGCCGGTAGTAACCTGGCGAGCTGTAAATGCTTTTCCGTTAAAGGTACAGGCCAGCGATCTGAAAGCCGATGGTAACGAAGTAGCCATTGAAAGCATGGAGATCGCGCACGAAGGACTTAGCATCGTCAAGTGAAATTGCCGGTATAGCTATAGCCTGGTATATATATCAAAAATCATTTTAGTATTTAACAGCACAACCTATGGCACAGGAACAGCCATCGGCTGGAGGATATTATCCGCCAGTAGGGTTTCACTTTAAGGTGGACTTTCAAAATATAGGCAACAATAATGATATACGTTTTCAATCGGTGGCCGGCCTCACGGTAGAGTTTGATACCGAGTCGTTCAAGGAAGGCGGACAAAATCATTTTGAACATAAGTTGCCTGTACGCTCCAAGTTCTCTGACCTGGTGTTGAAGCGAGGTATGCTCACGGATTCTGAAGTGATCAAGTGGTGTAAGAAGGCATTGTTCGATCGTGAATTTCAGCCGGCACTCGTCATTGTTACGCTGCTCAATTCGGATCATAAACCTTTAAAGACCTGGAAGGTAAATAATGCCTGGCCACGCAAGTGGACGGTGAGTGATTTCAATGCGGGTGAAAATTCCATTGTGGTAGAAACTCTGGAACTGTGCTATAGCTATTTTACAACAGACTGACATATACTATGCCTATACAGATCATGGAGTTGAATATCAGTGTATCGGTTAATCAACCCGGTACATCTCCTAACAACGCACAGGCTACACCACAACCTAACGGACAGGATCCGCAGGAAGCTGTGGTAGATGAATGTGTAGAACAGGTGGTGAAAATATTGACGGATAAAAAAGAACGTTAATGGAATCGAACGGTCAGATCAAGAAACTGTGGATACAGGCCTATAACTCGGCCGACATGGCCAAGAAAGATTTTGTCGGTGAGTTCTATGCGCTGGTTAATCCGGAGAATTATTCGATCGACCTGAAGATGGAAGCGAAGGGCGGACAAGGACAAGGCACGAGCAGCAAGCAGGTAAAGTTCTCGTTCAAGCAACCCGAAGAATTTACGTTCGAATTTCTCTTCGATAACACCGGTATTATTGATGGCAAGCCTTTAAAGGATGGTATACATGAAAAGTTACAGGAGCTGCAAGACCTGGTGTTCAAGCTTGATGGTAAAGTGCATGAGCCGCGCCACGTGCATGTGATCTGGGGAAAACTGGATTTCAAAGGACGTGTTACGGGGATGACCATCAGCTATAAATTATTCAAGGCAGATGGTACACCTATACGCGCTTCTGTAAAAGTAACGATCAAGAAAAGTATACCGGAGAAGGAAGCAAATGCCGGTGACAGAAAGCAATCGCCTGATCTTACACACAGGCGTATACTGAAACAGGGAGAATCACTTCCGTGGCTCTGCGATATTATTTATGGTGATCCCAAGTATTATATACAGGTAGCCAAAGCCAACCGCATTGCCAACTTTCGAAATATACCGGTGGGTACTGAAATATACTTTCCGCCATTTACCAAGAGCGAAGCATGAGTGACGAACGCACGATACCCTCCAACAAACCGAAATCAGTTTGCACCTTTACGATACTGAGTGATGGCAACCAAGTGCCCGGCACGTATCATGTGATCAGTATCATCGTAAACAAAGAAGTAAACCGTATACCCTCAGCGACTATACTTATACTTGATGGTGATGCCGCGAAAGAAACCTTTGAAGTGAGCAACGCTGCCGACTTTGAACCCGGAAAGAAGATTGAGATAAAAGCAGGGTGGGTGAGTGATGAAGAAACAATCTTCAAGGGCATCGTTATCAAACAGAATATAAAAGTAAAGAATAACAACTCTATACTCATGGTAGAGTGTCGCGATGAAAGCATGAAGATGACGCTCGTGCCCAAGAGTAAATATTACAAAGACAAAAAAGACAGCGAGATATTCGAAGAGATCATTGGCACCTATAGTGGTCTCTCAAAAGATGTAGAAGCCACCACACTGCAACACAAGGAAGTAGTGCAGTATAACAGCACCGATTGGGATTTCATGGTATGTCGCGCAGATGTAAACGGGAAGTTGGTAATTGTAGATGATGGTAAGATTTCCATTGCCAAGCCCAATGTAAGTGCGGCCGCTGAACTTACAGCACAATATGGATCAACCGTACTGGATCTCGATGCAGAGATTGATGCGCGACTTCAGTTACCGGGAGTAAAGGCTGCATCGTGGAATTTTACCGATCAGCAATTACTCGATACAGTGGATGCCGCAGAGCCCAGTGTTCCTGCAGCCGGTAATCTTTCATCCGATCAATTGAAGAAAGCATCATCGTCCGATCCGCTGGTGCTTATACACAGTGGTAAAATTACCGAAGCAGAATTACAGCAGTGGGCCAATGCGCGCCTGCAAAAAAACAGGCTCGCCAAGATCCGCGGCCGGGTAAAAGTAGAAGGCTTCGCGAAAATGAAACCCGGAAAAATTCTGCAACTCAACGGAGTGGGTGCACGCTTTGAAGGTAAAGTTTTTGTAACCGGTATACGGCACCAGATAGAACATGGTAACTGGACAACGCACATGCAGTTCGGCACTAATCCCGAATGGTTTGCTGAAACCTATACCGTGCAACAGCCGCTGGCAGGAGCCATGTTGCCGCCCATACAAGGGTTGCAAATCGGTATAGTAACAAAACTGGAAGAAGATCCGGATGGTGAAGATCGCATTATGGTGCGCCTGCCAGTAGTACATAAAAACGATGAAGGTATATGGTGTCGGGTTGCATCGCTGGATGCCGGTAAAGAACGAGGCTTCTTCTTTCGCCCTGAGCTGGAAGATGAAGTCATTGTAGGGTTCATTGACGATGATCCGCGGCATGCCGTTGTGCTCGGTATGCTGAACAGCAGCAAGCTTCCGGCTCATACAAAACCGAAAGATACCAACCACATCAAAGGCTATGTATCGAGAGAAAAAATGAAGTGGATGTTTGATGATGAGAAGAAGATCATCAGTATAGAAACACCGGGAGGAAACAAGATTGTAATCTCCGAAGAAGATAAAGGAATGTCGTTCATTGATCAGAACGGAAACAAGATCGTGATGAACGACCAGGGTATAAAGATCGAGAGCATAAAAGACTTTACACTGAAAGCGGCAAAAGATATGAAAGCCGAAGGCCTGAACACCGAAGTAAAAGCAAGTGCCCAAATGAAAATGAAAGGCGATGCCAGTGCCGAGTTCTCGTCAGGAGGCAACACGAATCTGAAGGGAGCGATTGTCAATATCAATTGATTAGGTTATCAGTTATTCGTGAATCGTTAATGGATATCGAATAACAGATAACGCGTAACGAATAATGAATATCGAACAAGGAACACCGAATGTAGAAGTATACTACAGATAACGAATAACGATTAACAGTTAACGAATAACAGCTATGCCCTTTGCAGCAAGAGTAGGCGATATGCACATGTGCCCGATGGTAACCGGAACGGTGCCACATGTTGGCGGGCCGGTAATGCCCCCGGGATTGCCGACAGTAATGATTGGAGGACAGCCCGCGGCTACCGTGGGGAGTATGTGTATATGTACTGGTCCGCCTGATTCTATAATGAAAGGATCGGGAACAGTAATGATCAGTGGTCAGCCCGCAGCGCGCATGGGCGATTCAACAGCACATGGCGGAACCATTATGGCTGGCTGCCCGACTGTGAATATAGGTGGATAATGAAATATATAGTATGCTATAGATATATTCTGCACTATGAATGAGATCAGTAATGACCGGAATTTTATTGGACGCGGCTGGAGTTTTCCGCCACAATTCGATCGTTCGCTAAAAGCTGTACGCATGACAGAAGATGAGGAAGATATTAACAACAGTCTTACTATACTCCTGTCTACCATAGTAGGAGAGCGCGTAATGGATATGAACTATGGCTGCAATATGGACGAAATGGTGTTCGAGGCACTCGATACATCGACGATAACCTTTATCAAGAGTAAGATCAGCAAAGCGATATTATTCTATGAAGCCCGTATAGAAGTACAAAAGCTTGAGATCAATACACAAGATATACTGGAAGGAGTGATCCTGGTGGAGATTGAATATATAGTAAGTGCTACCAACAACCGGTTCAATTTTGTGTATCCGTTCTTCCGCACAGAAGGAACAGAACTATCATCTATTAAAGCAATCTAGCGCGATACATGGCAAAGTGCTCTGACAATAAGAACCCCTTACAACTGAGCGGCACCAACCGCAGCCAGCGAGAGCTATCAGGGCTCAAGGATAAATTTATATTGCCGGACGAACGCGACTTTAAAGACTGGCTATACTATACGCGAAATATAGCAGCCCATGTACAGTATAAAAATACGTTTCTGCAACATGAAGGTAATTGGGAGCCATTCTTTGATTCCGATGTGGCATCACAACTGTCGCTGATCGCTGTACAGAATGTAACAGACTATAAAGAGAAGATACGGATGCTCTTTGATGCCATTCAATCAACCTCTTTACAAAACGATATACCCCGACTTCGCAAGTGTTTTGGATTACTTTTCAGTGCGCTGATCTCACTGGCACAACGGATCGATTACTTTTCGATAACACTGCCCGAACAAGCTCCGCTTAAACTCACACTGAAAAACCTGATCGCCACGCGACTTGCTTTTTCGCTGAAGCGTTTGCTTGCCTATTATAAATCAGCGAAGACTAAATATACATCGGGAGGAAATCCCTTACTGGAAGACGATCTTGAAATAGTAGTAGCTGATTGGGATGATGTAGTGAAGCTGGAGTGGGAGAACAGTATAGCTGACGGTTGGCAAATTCTGTCGTTCGCCCAGAGTGCTGCCAAAGATATACTTGAAAATTCAGAGATCGGTAAATATACTGTACGAAGCGGTATCAGCCGTGCATGGATCGTAAATGCTTCCGGCACCGATTTTTTG
This sequence comes from Ohtaekwangia sp., assembly GCF_036568665.1. GTDB lineage: Bacteria > Bacteroidota > Bacteroidia > Cytophagales > Cyclobacteriaceae > Ohtaekwangia. Next base: position 7,315 of record NZ_DATCSD010000166.1, read on the forward strand.
GATTTCTACGAGAGCGGAATCATTTCTGATGTAACCATCTATAACCATCCGGCTGGACCTATAGCTGATACCGATCTGTGGGGAGTACTGAATCATGTCGTAAATCACAATTTGTTCTCGGGTATATTTGCCGATTTTCTTTCAGCCTATTCGCGTATTGTGCAGGATGCCGGGCAACAGCTTACAAAAGCAGTGGCCGGGCAGAACGATCATGAACCTCACTTCGCGCTATATCTTACTTTCCTGCACTTGTTCAAGAATGTGCAGCGGCAGATGAATACGTTCACCACCAATCATCTTGATTTTTATTATAAAGATGTACTGCGCTTGATTCCCAAGGGCAGTCAGCCCAATCATGCATACCTGGTGCTGGAGCTTGCCAACACAGTTAAGCAATACGCAGTAAAGAAAGATATAGGTTTCAAAGCTGGAAAAGACAGCGCGAATAAAGATGTAGTATATAAAAATGATCGCGATGTTATTCTGAATCGGGCAGTAGTCAGTGAGTTGCGTTCGTTCTATCGCGCTACCGATGCCGATAAGATCGGTAACTTTACACAGAAGGGATTGCTATATGCATCGCCCATAGCGAAGTCGGCCGATGGAGCAGGAGCGAAGCTTATAACAGAATCCGGAGAGTGGCATCCCTTTGCTTCGAAAACTTTTCTCGATGGCGAGCTGGCTTCCATCAACATGCCACAGGCTGTTATCGGGTTTGCGTTGGCATCGCACTATCTTTTTCTTAAAGAAGGTGCGCGCAGCATTACCGTTACGCTAACAGGAAGTGCACTTACCGTATTGGCAGGAAAAGAATTTACCTGCTATATCTCTACCGAAAAGAAATGGTTGGAGAAAGGATTGTCTTCGTTAAATACATCAGCATCTTCCTGCACATTCGTTATTACTATAGATCCGGGCGATGCTCCCGTTACCGCCTATAACCCCAAAGTACATGGCGATGCGTTTACAGGTATAGATACCCCGGTAGTAAAATTTCAACTGAAAAATATAGCGGGTAAAGATCAGTACAGCGATCTGAAAGATGTAGCGATATCCTCCATTGATCTGAAAGTTCGGGTAGGAACGCTGGATAAGTACGATACAACGGGCATGAAAGAATTATTGGTGTCATCCGACTTTGGAACCGTTGATCCATCCAAACCTTTCTTTCCTTTCGGACAAAATCCAAAAACAGGAGCCGGACTGGTGTTGGGCAGTAAAGAGTTGTTCAGTAAAGAGAACGCGCGATTTACCCTGTCGTTATCGTGGGCTGACCTGGTTGATATCCGCGATATGGATTACAATCCCACCGATATATTTTTCCCGAGTGCGCAGATGCGATTCCTGGAAGATGGTGTGTGGGTGGATGAGCCGGTGTCCAGTATACTTCATAGTGAGCATGATATAAACCAGAAGAAAAAAGGAGAGCTCGAATTGTTCTGGGGAAAGAACTATGATATGATGGAGGAGATATACCTGCCTACCGACCCGGTATCAGTTCCGCTGGCCAGTGTTATTGATTATAAAGATGATTATTCTCCCTATGGCATCAGCAGTAAAGATGGTTTTATGAAACTGCAACTGAATGCCGACTTCCAGTACGATGAGTATATATATGCTTTGCAGAAACATCTTATCGCTCTGGCAAACGGTAATGATAGTGATCCTAAACCAATACCACCCTATATTCCCAAGCTGCAATCTGTTTATATAAGTTATGAGGCTACTACTAAAATCAACTTTGCCAACGTAGGGGCGAGTCAGGCTAAATTTATACATCTATACCCGTTTGGTATAAATGAAGTAGATGCCACCGATGTAGTTTCGGGTAAAGCCACGCTGCTGCCGCAGTTTACGCAGGGTGCTTCCCTGCACAATATAGCCGAGTTCTATATCGGGTTAAAGGATGTAGTGCCGGCACAGCGCGTGTCTGTTCTTTTTAAAGTACTGGATGGCTCAACTGATCCCCGCTATAGCAAGCCGGAGGAACATGTTACATGGAGTTACCTGAGTAACAATCACTGGAAAGATTTTGATAAAGATGATATCGGTGACACCACACGCCAGTTGATCGAAACCGGTATAATTGACTTTGCTATTCCGGAAGAAGCCACCAGCGCCAACACGTTGTTACCAGCCGGCTATCATTGGCTGCGTGCCAGCATCCGGCAAATGCCCGAGCAGGTGTGCAAGCTTATCGATGTACTGGCGCAGGCTATACAGGTAACATTCTTTGATCAGGCAAATGCCGAAGACTTTTTGCAAACTCCGCTGGCAGCAGGTACTATATCCAAATTAGTTGAGCCTGATCCCTTCATTCGTAAAGTAACACAACCGTATGCTGCATTTGGCGGAAGGTATAAAGAACAGGGACGCGAGTTTTATACACGTGTAAGTGAACGCCTGAGACACAAGGATCGTGCGATCACCATTCGTGATTTTGAGCAGATCGTGCTCGAGGCTTTTCCCGATATACACAAAGTGAAGTGTCTTAATCATACACGGTTCGAACCGCAGGAGAATGAAGCAGAAACTATCTATAACGAGCAGGCGCCCGGTCATGTAACCATTATCGCTATACCCGACCTGCGAAATAAAAATGCTATCAATCCATTGCGCCCCTATACCAACCGAAGCCAGCTGGAAGAGATCAAGGAGATGCTATACCGCAGAGCTAATTGCAACATGGCGCTGCATGTAGAAAACCCTGCGTTTGAAGAAGTGCGGATTGAAACAACGGTAGTGCTACAGGCCAGTGCCTCCGGTAATGATACCTACTACGCCAACCTGTTGAAGGACGATATGGTAAAGTATATGACGCCCTGGGCATATAGCGAAAACAAGGATATCAATTTCGGAGGTCGCATAACCCGGAGTGACATCATAAACTTTATTGAAGAGCGCGACTATATCGATTTTATACTCGACCTGAAAATGTTTTTCAAGAAGGATGGAGCCGCTACGGAGATTCCTTTTGTAGATGAGATCACCGCTTCAACCGCGCGATCTATACTCGTAAGCGCCCCG
>NZ_DATCSD010000167.1:0-9072 GCF_036568665.1 Ohtaekwangia sp.
GCTTTAGGATATTTAAAACGATAATCGGTAGGGTATAAAGTTTTACCCCAACGCTGCAGATTATATTCGCGCACGGCCGATTCATCAAAACGATAGTATGCTAACTTCTTGCTATCGGGCGACCAGTAGAAACCATCTACAAAACCAAATTCTTCTTCGTATACCCAATCCGTTGTTCCGTTAATGATATGATTGAATTTTCCATCATTTGTTACCTGTGTTTCCTGCATGTCGGCAAGATCAACCACGTATAGATTGTTCTCGCGAACGAAAGCTACTTTGCTACCATCCGGAGAGAACGCTGCGTATGATTGCTTGCCATTAGCCGATAGCTGTTTTACAGTTTTTGTTGTGATGTCGTATACAAAGTAGGCTGCCGTAAACGACCGGCGGTATATACTTTCGAAGTTTGTTTGCAAAAGAACTCTCTTCTCATCAGCACTGAAAGAATAGTCCTGTATTTCTACACGTGTTGATAGCGTAGAGCCGTCTACCAGCGTTTCAACAGGCTGGCCTGTGGTGATATTATACTTTACCACCTTGTTGTTCTCCAGCGTTGAGTAGAACTTGCCGTCCTTCATCCAGTTGATGCCGCGAACTGTTTTCTGAGGAAATGTATTTTTAGTAGTAAAGTCTTCGACTGCGATCTGCTTTTGGGCATACCCCGCTACGCTAAAAGTCAGGAGAACAGCGATTAATAGTTTATTCATATTAAGTTTAGGTTATCAGTCCAAATTTTTAAGAATATTGTCGAATTATCAAATTGATTTATAAGAATGGAGCTGTTTGATGTAATTATAGTAGGAGCCGGGCCTATTGGCCTGGCCTGTGGTATTGAAGCGAAGAAAGCCGGATTGAAATATACCATCATCGAGAAAGGATGCCTCACGCATTCGTTGTATAACTATCCGCTCAACATGACTTTCTTCTCCACTTCCGAGCGACTGGAGATCGGGGAGGTTCCTTTTATTTCGCATCAACCCAAGCCCAATCGTTTTGAAGCGCTTGAATATTATAGGCGGGTATGCACATCGTGGAATCTGGATTTAAAGCTATATGAGAAAGTAACAACAATTACTTCCATCGATGGACTACACGTTGTTACTACCCTGAAAGGTCAGTACCAGGCGAAGGCTATTATACTCGCATTGGGTTTTTATGATCTTCCCTATTTGCTCAATGTGCCAGGAGAGAACCTGCCGAAAGTAAAGCACTACTATGATGAGCCACATCCATACTTTGGACAAAGGATCGTGGTGATCGGTGCAGCCAACTCCGCAGTAGATGTAGCGTTGGAAACCTGGCGCAAAGGCGCAGATGTTACAATGGTGATTCGCGAAGGTGAGATTCGCGATAGTGTAAAATACTGGGTGAAGCCCGATATAGAGAATCGTATAAAGGAAGGTTCCATTAAAGCATACTTTCATTCAGAAGTAAAAAAGATTAATGAAAATACGGTAGAGATAAAAACTCCGGAAGGAGATACAATATTGGACAATGATTTTGTGTTGGCCATGACGGGCTATCAACCTCCGTTCGAATTTATGGCAGCGAGTGGTATACATTTTCAAGACGATGCATTTCATACACCGGTATATAACGAATATACTATGGAGACGAATGTTCCTGGTATATATCTTGCGGGTGTTGTATGTGGAGGACTAAAGACCAACAAGTGGTTTATTGAAAACTCGCGAGTGCATGCTACTATGATCATAGCGGATGTCTTGAAGAAATTCTCAGACCGTAAAAAATAAAAAAGTGCTTCCCATAGAGAAGCACTTACCTGTAGAACCAACTATATCCTATAGACTTGTAAATTTCTTAGAGTGCATCGGCCTGGATAGAAACATCCAGGCTTACGCTGATGGTAAAGGCTACCGGAGTTTGCGAAAGAGTACCATCTACGTAGATCTTTACCTCTTTTTTATCTCTCAGCATAGCTTCTATTTTAGCAACTTCCGTAACAGGAAGAGTAAGTTCGTAAACAGTGCCGGCAGTATACGCTGCTTGCAGATCAAGATCTGTAATCGTAGTGGAAACTGTATAGGAAGTGCCTGACTCATCGCCAAAGCCAAATTTACCAGTGAACTTGGTTGCAAACGCTCCGCTGTAAGAAGATATAGTATATTTTATCTTGTTTACTTCAAAGCCCTTGATCTTGTCTTTATACCGGCTGATTTCAGAATCGGAAGTAGCATCCAATGTAATCACTTGTTGATAAGTCACGTTAGTACCGCTGGTACTTTCAGAGGCTTCAATGTCGTGATCGAGCGTAGTGTTAAATGCTACATCATCGGCTTTGTCGAACAAATTACACGAAGCAAGCAACGTTGCTGTAAGAAACAGCATTCCGGCAGAAAGGCATCTTAGCGTTAAGGTTTTCATATATGAAAAATAAATTTTCATAAAGCTAAGCGTTTTTATAAAGCTAAACACGCAATGTGTGCATATCAACTCCATAAAGATGGAGGTATGGGGGAAGATGGTAGATATAAAATCAGATTTCCCCGCGTAGCGACTTGGAAATAACTTCTGCTTTGCCGTGCACGTGCAGTTTCCGATAAATATTTTTGATGTGGAAGCGCACGGTTTCAATGCTGATGTCCATGCGATCGGCTATCAATTTATAGCTCAGGCCATCTACCAACCCGATCACGATCTCTTTTTCTTTGGCAGAGAGAGGCGATTGTTGTTCTTTCTTTTTATTGTTTTGCCCAAAGAACTCAATCACTTTACGCGCTATCTGAGGCGACATGGGTGAACCTCCCTTCGAAAGAAGTTCAATGCCTTCCTTGATTTCTTCCAGCGGAGTGTTCTTCAGTAAATATCCGGTGGCACCGGCACATAACGAATCGAAGATGCGTTTGGAATCATTATATACTGAAAACACAATGATATCGACATCGCTATATTTCTCTTTGATGATCTTGATGCCTTCGATACCCGACATACCAGGCAACCCCAGATCCATGATGAGTACATTGGGCATGTTTCCGGAAGCTATATACTTCAGAAATTCCTCAACAGAACCAAAAGACCATTCGCAGGCAAAATTTTCCTGGCGGTTTAAAAAGGTCTGAACACCTTTTCGAATCTGTTCATCATCTTCTATAATACCTACAAGGATCATACTGCAAAATAACGAAGTGAATGATATTCATAAAGCAATCTTCAATCACATAAAGATGGGGGAGTTGTTTTTTTATAGAAAGTAATCATTCATGGCATAAGAAACCGAAGTTTCAACGATGCGAGGCGTATAGTGGCCGGCAATTTACCCAACAGTTCTCCATCCGCTTCGATAAGACAATTGTGTGGAGAAGTCAATGTGATCGCTTTTGTTTTTTTATACCACACTTCCGGAATGCGAATGTGCTTGCCTTGTTTTAAGGGCATAGAATGACGAATGAAATCAAGCACCGATACATTGCCACAGATAAATGCATCCAATAGATTGTCGTTCATTATAGCATCGGGTGCTATACACAATCCATGGCCGTAATACTTTCCATTACCGAGTGCCATCGAGCGAAGCTTGCCTTGCCATTCCCATTCATCAGCCTTTGCTGTTACAACCATAGGGCTATAGGTAATAAAGGTTTGTAAGATGGCGCTATAGTATGCTACAGCTGAGCCAAACGGGCGACCACTATTCAGCACACGCTTTACTACTTCCGGTCCCATGCCGAGGTCGGCTACGTTTATAAAATAACATTGTGCTGTAGCAGCATGCTCGGTAGTATAAATTACTTCTCCTACATCAATGGCTTTAGGTTCAAATGTTCGAAGTAACTCCATGAGTTGAGCGGGATCAGACGTTACCTGTATGGTTCGGGCAAAATCATTACCGGTGCCTACTGGTATAACACCGGTTACTGGTAAATTTTGGTGTTGCTCTCTTCCCTGAAGTACACCATTTATTACCTGGTGCAAAGTACCATCACCGCCGGCTGCGATGATTACATCAAATGATTTGTCGACAGCTTTTGATGCGAGCGTAAACGCATCGTGACGTGTGCGCGTCTCGAAAACCTCTGTCGTATAGGCCGACCGTAGTGCAGGCAAAATCTTGTGATAGAAGAAACGCTTCTCCAGCGATATTCCATTCAGTATGACGGCTAGCCGCAACGGTTTCACAAATGAGTGTTACTTACAGTTTTTCTTGATGAGAGCTTTGGCTTCTGTTGATCCGAGCTCTTCGGCACGTTTAAAATCAAGGCATGCATCGTATTTGTTATTCATGCTGATCTTTACCAAAGCACGCTGAAAGTATGTTTCCGGATCGCTGGGATATAGCTCTATAGATGACGAGTAATCTTCAATAGCTCCTGCATAATCTTCTTTTTCAGTTTTGCTTAGTGCACGATTGTCGTAATAAACAGGATTGGTATCGTCCAGTTCAATGGCCTTGGTATAATCAGCAATGGCACCATCATGATCTTCCAGATTATACTTTACTACACCGCGCAGGTTAAATGTTTCCGGCTCGGTTGCATTCAGTTCAATGGCTTTTGAGTAATCATCCAGTGCACCTTTAAAATCCTGCTTGGCATTTTTCGCTAAAGCACGGTTCTCAAACTTCAGCGGATCTTTCGGATCAAGTTTAAGCGCTTCGTTATAGTCGGCTATAGCCAGATCAAGATTGCCGGTGTTGTAGTATGCCACACCCCGGTAATTATACAGGCCGGCATCGGTCTTATCCATTTCAATCGCTTTGGTATAGTCATCAATCGCGCTGATAAATTCACCAAGCTCTGCTTTTACTACACCGCGATTAAAATATTTATCAGAGTCAGCAGGGCCAAGCTCCAGTGCTTTGGAGAAATCGAAGTATGCACCCTGCAGGTCTTCAATGTTATACTTGGCAAGGCCACGGTTGCTATAGGCCTCAGCAAATTTAGCGTTGAATTTTATAGCCTTGTCGAAATCGAGAATAGCAGCTTCATCGTCTTCCAGCGCCATCTTGGCTTCACCACGATTATTCAAGGCATCAGCAAAAGTTGAATCTATATCCAGAGCAGCATTGTAATCGCCAATGGCCCCGTAGAAATCTTCTAACCCCAGGCGTGCTTGCCCGCGCAGGTTAAGCGCCAGTTTATTTTTTGGATTGCTGTCGATGATCTTCGTTAAGTCAGCCTTTGCTCCCTTAAAATCATTAGCCTGTAATTTTTTCTTTGCACTTTCAAGCTGAGCGTCTTGTGCAGATGAAACGGAAGCAACGAAGATTAAAAAAATAAATGCGAAGTATTTCATGCCGGAAATTTAAAATCAAGGGCAATTTAAACATAAAAACGAAGTGCCGCGATTGGTATTTCAATGCCTCCTGTAAAATTGCTGGGTATATCTGCCGCAAGTTTATTTTTACTTCCGGTTCATTGCTCAACCATTTTTACCTTCCATCCCGTTTTGCAAAGGGAGTTTGGTTCTTTCTGTTATTTTCACAATCAAAATCTTTTTATGAGGAGATATTTTGTTTTTGCATCGGCTCTCTGGCTCGGTATAGCTTCATGCCGCGCGCAGGAGAGACCACTGGATATGAAAATGGATTTCGAAGAATATGATCCGCCATCATCACTCGTTGTGCCCGAGCATCATGTTACCCGCGCCAAGTTTCCATTCATTGATGTGCACAATCATCAGTTCAATATGCCTACACAAGACCTGAACGATCTGTTGAAGGAGATGGATAAACTCAACATGGCGATCATGGTAAATCTGAGTGGACGCGGAAGAGGAAGCACGGAACATCTTGACAAATCATTGGAGAACGCAAAGAAGACCAATCCCAAGCGGTTGGTGGTTTTTACCAATATGGATTTCGCTGCTATTGATGATCCGGAGTGGCAGGGGCGCATGCTCAAGCAATTGGAAGATGATGTAAAGAAAGGTGCTGTAGGACTGAAGATATATAAGAGCCTCGGTATGTTTACACAGGATAGTAAAGGAAGACGTGTACATATAGATGATCCACGCATCGATCCTATATGGGAGAAATGTGGCGAGCTTGGTATACCGGTATTGATTCATGCGGCAGACCCGAAACAATTCTGGCAGCCGATCGATAAGAACAATGAACGATGGCTCGAACTCAAACTTCACCCGGGAAGAAGACATGATACTGATTCGGTTTCGTGGGAGACAATCATTGCCGAGCAACACAACATTTTCAGGAAGCATCCTAAAACAAAATTTATCAATGCTCACCTCGGCTGGTATGGAAGTGATTTGAAAAAACTGGGAGAACTGCTCGATAAATTTCCGAATATGTATACCGAGATTGGTGCGGTTATAGCGGAGCTGGGCCGGCAGCCGCGCGCGGCAAAAACATTCCTGACAAAATACCAGGATCGTGTATTGTTCGGTAAAGATTCGTGGGTGCCCGAAGAATATGAAACATACTTCCGTGTACTGGAAACAGCTGACGAATACTTCCCATATCACAAACGCTACCATGCTTTCTGGCGGATGTATGGACTCGACCTGCCAGACGATGTGCTGAAAAAGATATACTATAAAAATGCACTGCGCATCATTCCGAATCTTGATGCGAGTCAGTTTCCGAAATAAAAAAGAAACGCTGTCGGAGTATAAATCTGACAGCGTTTTTTTATTCTGTTAAAAAACCGGTAGTTACTCCGTTGTTTCCTTCTTGGAAGATGCACTGCCGCCAAACCGGAAGCCTACACCGGTGCCCAATTGAAAGGTGCGGTATTCAAAGTAAACATCCGGGCTCGCCACAATAGTTGCACCTGCCTGAAAGGTAAAAAAGATATGGTTGTTAGCGAGGTTAACGCGTCCCATCACGGCTGGTTCTACAAATACTTTTGCAGAAGAGTTTACATTGGTAACAACCGTTCCGGTAACATCATCTTTAAATTGATAAAAGTTAACCACCGAGAAACGTGGTATAAAAGATACGTGCATTACCTTCTTGTTGATACCAAAGGCAGGCTGTACAAAAAAGCGTTCATATTTACCGGTAGCTTTAGAAGTGCCTGCTGAAAAGAAACTATAGTCGGCATAGCTGGAAGCCTCTCCTTTTCCATAGCCACCATAAATTTCATAGCACCATATACCATCATTCTCATAATACCCGATGCCTCCTTCCAGAAATTTATGCTGGTGATAATCATCATCGTCATTCTGATTTGTATTATTGGAGCGATCTTCGAAAGAGTAATTCGCCATTATACCAATGTGATTGGAAACAGAAAGAGCTCCTTGCAGATCAAGCCCGTTGCCTACTTGCATGGAACCCTGAAATTCTCCTCCTTTGGTAAATAGTGGAGAGTTGCGCAGGTTAGGAACATAAACCGGAGCGCACGATGAAGCTAGTAAAAGTATAACACATGCTGAGAGTAAAATTTTTTGCATAAAGGGGGATTTGGTAATCTAATTTAAAAAAACTTATACGATGAACATAGATGTTTCGAAAGCCGAAATGGTAAACAGTCTTATCCGCAACAGACGTTCTGTTTTTCAACAACAATATACCGGAGAACGGGTAGATGATGCAATAGTAGAGCAGATGCTGGAGAATGCGCGATGGGCTCCGACACACAAATTTACCGAGCCCTGGCAGTTTGTAGTATTTACGGGCGATGGCTTAAAGAAGCTGGGCGAACAACAGGCTGCAGTATATAAAAAAGTAACAGAGGCTAATGGTACTTTTAAAGAAGAGCGTTACCAGAATCTTTTAACGAAGACTATACTTTCCTCTCACATCATTGCCGTGGGTATGAAACGCGATGAAAAAAAATCAGTGCCTGAGTTGGAAGAGATCGGTGCAGTTTTTTGTGCCGTGGAAAATATGTATCTCACTGCCGCAGCTTACGGTATAGGATGTTACCTGAGCACCGGAGGTATAACATACTTTGAAGCAGCAAAAGAATTATTTGGTTTAGATGGAGACGATAAACTTCTGGGCTTTCTGCACATTGGTATACCTAAATCTCCAATACCCGATAGCAAGCGCAAACCCATCGAAGAGAAAAGCGCCTGGGTACGATAGGGGAGCCGTTATCAGTTAAACGTTATTCGTTAATGGTTATTCGAAAGTTTTTTGTAAAAACGATTAACGATTCCAATAGTATAGGTAAAAAATCAATAGCCTTCACGTTGAATCATCAGCTTCGCAAGTGTGCAACCTTTGTTGCAACAGGCAAGATATGGTTGGCACGAAAGTAGCTTTCTTGTTCATGGATTTCTGTTTGAAATCACCTGACATCCATGAATAAAATTATCAAGGTGTGGTCGTAATGTTCTTTTACTGTCATCTTGGCGAATTGTAAAGTACTTTTACTAAACCGAACGGTTACTAAGCAGGTTATTGGATAAATTAAATCAAAAATCAATTGTATGAGATACGCTATACTTTTAGTAGTTGTAGTATTGACAAACCTCGCAGCGAAAGCACAGGCAGTCGGTAAAATGTTTCCGGCTATGGAGGCTGAAACTGTTGAAGATAAAAAGGTAAAGCTGCCCGATGATGTGAAGGGTAAATATACCCTGCTCGGATTGGCTTACTCTAAAAAATCAGAAGATGAACTCAACTCATGGTTTCAACCTGTATTCGAAAAATTTATTCAGAAGACATCCGGTGTACTGTCCGGTTTCTCTTATGATGTAAATGTATATTTCGTACCCATGTTTACAGGTGTTAACGCTGCGGCTACCGGCACAGCAAAACGCAAGGCCATTAAAAATATAGACCCGCAACTGTTGCCGTATATTTTGTTTTACAGAGGCGAACTGAAGCCCTATAAAGAAGCGCTCGACTTCGAGAAAAAAGATATACCCTATTTCTTTGTACTGGATGCTACCGGCAAAATCATCTATGCAACCTCCGGAAAATATTCCGCAGATAAAATGGATAAAGTAGAGGAGGTAATGGAGTAGCCTGTACGTTGTCCGTTACACGTTAATGGTTATCCGCCTGTACAATAACGATTTAACCTGTAACGGATATCCATTATCTTCGCTTTATGGATTTCATTAGCCTGTTAGCCCTGGCGCTTGCTCCCGGTGTGGCCATTGGTATATATATCTATTTGAAAGATAAGCACGAAC
>NZ_DATCSD010000168.1:0-62731 GCF_036568665.1 Ohtaekwangia sp.
TGTAGATGGTTTCTACTGGTCGCCCGATAGCAAGAAGTTAGCATACTATCGTTTTGATGAATCGGCCGTGCGCGAATATAATCTGCAGCGTTGGGGTAAAACTTTATACCCTACCGATTATCGTTTTAAATATCCTAAAGCTGGCGAAGCCAATTCTACGGTTGAGATATGGCTATACGACATCGCCTCCAAGCAACGTGTAAAAGCTGACATTGGCTCTGAAAAAGATATATATATACCACGCGTAAAGTGGACAGCAGATGCAAACACACTATCCGTTCGCAAGCTGAACAGACTACAGAATAATCTTGATCTGCTACACATCAACGGTACCACGGGCGCATCTAAAGTTGTGCTTACCGAAAAAAGCGATACGTATGTTGATCTTGAATTTACCGATGATCTTTTATACCTGGCCGATGGCAAACAATTTATCTATACCACCGAGCGCGATGGCTTTAAACATCTTTACCTTTATTCCATTGAAGGCACACTGCTTCGCCAGATTACCAGTGGATCATTTGAAGTAGCTCAATTTGTAGGGCTCGATGAAAAAACAAAAACGGTATACTATACTTCTACGGAAGTGTCTCCGCTCGAAAAACATTTCTATTCAATATCACTGGATGGCAAGAAGAAAGTAAAGCTGTCGCAGGCAGGCGGTGTTCACAATATTAACATGAGTAGCGACTTTCAGTTCTATATAGATTATTACACTACGGCTTCTCACCCCACAGCGGTGAGCCTCTATAAAACAAAAGGCAATGCATTGCTAAAAGTATTGGAGGGCAACGATGCTCTCGCAAAAATACTGGACGACTACGGTTTTGCTGCAAAAGAATTTTTCGCTTTCAAAACAGTAGATGGCACACAACTCGATGGCTATATGCTAAAGCCCAGGAACTTTGACGCATCCAAGCAATATCCCGTGTTGGTATATCAATATAGTGGCCCCGGTTCTCAAAATGTAAACAACACCTGGGGTGGCGGGCACTTCTTTTTCCACCAGATGCTGGTACAGAAAGGGTATATCGTAGCCGTTATTGATACACGTGGTACCGGTGCCCGCGGAGAGAAATTCAAAAAGATCACCTATAAACAACTTGGCAAGTACGAGCTGGAAGATCATATAGCCGGTGCTAAATTTTTAGCTACCCTGGAATATGTAGATGACAGTCGTATAGGTATATGGGGATGGAGCTACGGTGGGTATATGTCATCACTGGCTATGACAAAAGGTGCCGGTACATTTAAAATGGGTATTGCTGTAGCCCCGGTTACAAATTGGCGATTCTATGATACGATCTATACCGAACGCTATCTGCAAACACCTCAACTCAACGCCAGCGGGTATGACGATAATTCGCCTTCTACTTATGCCGATAAATTACAGGGCAATTTTCTGTTGATCCACGGCACAGGAGATGACAATGTTCACTTCCAAAATTCTGTTGTGTTACAGGACGCGTTGATCAATGCAGGCAAGCAATTCCACTCGTTCTATTATCCTGACAAGCATCACGGTATACAGGGCGCAAAAACCAAGTATCATCTATATACGATGATGCTGGAGTATATCCAGGAAAATTTATAATATATAGGTCCCGGCTATATTTAGTCGGGACCTGCTATACCAACTGACCCAACCACATGATTACGAAAACAGATATCGAACAGGCTCACGAGCGCATCAAGCCCTATATTTATCGCACACCGGTAATAACCTCAGAAAGTATAGATGCGTTAACAGGTGCACAAATTTTCTTCAAGTGCGAGAACCTGCAAAAAATCGGGGCATTTAAAGCACGTGGCGCCATGAATGCCGTGTTGTCGCTGGAGCCTGCTGTACGGGCTAAAGGTGTAGCTACGCACTCATCGGGTAATCATGCGCAGGCATTGGCGCGTGCGGCAAAAATTACGGGTATCCGTTCCTATATAGTTATGCCTCGCACAGCGCCAGAAATTAAGAAACGCGGTGTGATCAGTTTTGACGGAGAGATTTTTGAGTGTGAGCCTACACTCGAATCGCGCGAAACTACCTTACAGGAAGTTGTAGCAAAAACAGGAGCAACGGTTATACATCCTTTCAACAACAACGAAGTGATTACCGGGCAGGGCACAGCAGCCAAAGAGTTGTTTGAAGATATACCTTCACTGGATGTAATTATACCACCCGTAGGTGGTGGTGGTTTGCTAAGCGGCACAGTGTTAGCAACGCGTTACTTTTCTCCCGGCACGCAAGTAATTGCCGGAGAGCCCGAAGGTGCTGATGATACCTATCGCTCCATACAAAGCGGAAAGATAGAACCATCGCAGTCTGACTCTATAGCCGATGGATTGCTCACCACCTTAGGCGATAAAACATTTGCTATTATTAGAGAACATGTAAAAGAAGTGATCACAGTAAGCGATCAGGAGATTGCTGAAGCCATGCGATTGCTCTGGGAAAATCTGAAAGTAATTGTTGAACCTTCAGGAGCTGTTCCTTTTGCTGCTGTTATCAAGGCAAAAGAAGAACTGAAAGGCAAACGAATAGGCATCATTATCTCCGGAGGAAATGTAGACCTGGCGAGAGCGTTTAAGTTGTTTGGTGTAGGTGAATGATTAGATAAACGCTGTGTCGTTATTCGTTAATGGTATATACTTTAATTGGAAATACATTGAAGTATGTTCGCTTATTTCGTTACAAGTATATATCAGTTAAGTGCCACCTATAAATCGCTCTTAACTATTAACGGTTAACGTGTAACGATTAACTGGTACTAAGAGATATTATCTACTTCTGCAGCCGGTGTTTCAGAGGTTGCTGCTTCAGACTTTGATATCCAGAAGTTATTGAAGCCTTCGCCTACTTGTATTGTTAAGATTTGAAGCGCAAGCATCTCGAGTATTGCCAGAAAGTTGAAGATCAACCCGAGACGAGTAGGAAATTCTTCCAGCAATTCTGTGAATGATATACGCTGTTTTTTATTGAGCTCATCCACCATATATTTCTTCTGGCCTTCTACTGTATAAGGATACTGAATTACCTGGTGAACCGGTTTCTTTTTATCGGCTTCAAAACGCTTGATCACTTTTTCAAACACCTGCATCAATTTGAATACCGTTACATCTTGTAGCTCCGCTTCTACGTTGGTGCTCTCGGCAAGCGACTTCAATTCTTTCATCAGGTTACCGCGCTTCTCTTTCGTGAGCTCGGTCTCTTCCATTTTGTGAAAGGTGTCTACTACAGACTTATACTTTTTGTATTCGAGCAGGTGGCGTACCAGTTCTTCACGTGGGTCAATTTCATTACCCTGTTCATCAAGCTGAGGACGTGGCAACAACATCTTTGATTTGATACGCATGAGTGTTGCTGCTACCAGAATAAATTCGCTCGCCACTTCTATATTGAGTTGCTCCATCTGTTGGATGTACGCCAGAAAGTCGTTCGTAATCTTGGAGATCGGAATATCATAAATATCCAATTCATCGCGTTCAATGAAGAACAACAGAAGATCGAACGGGCCCTCGAACAGCGGCAGCTTTACCTCAAAGTTTTCCTGTGTCATAAGCGAAAGTGAGTGGCAAATTTATTTATAATCCGGCAAAAAGTCTGATTGAAAAGAAATACTAATTTTACGTTTTGATTTTTCTCCAAAACCCTCTTTTTCAGGTTATTTAATACGTTTAAAGGTGGGTTAGGAGCGGTGAGAGAAAACTCTTACCTTCAATTATTGTTAATAGGGAGCATCAACCTCAGAAACCCATGCTGATTACACCGGGAAAACTCTTGGCAGGAATTAACTCACCTGATGATCTCAAGAAGCTCGATCAGGCTCAACTGGTTCAGCTTTGTGATGAGCTCCGCCACTTTATTATCGACAATGTCTCAGTATACGGAGGCCACTTCGGTGCAAGTCTCGGAGTTGTAGAACTCACGGTAGCCCTACACTACGTTTTCAAAACTCCTTACGACCAACTTGTATGGGATGTAGGGCACCAGGCATACGGACACAAAATCCTGACAGGGCGAAGAGATAATTTTTATACAAACCGGGTATACAACGGTCTTTCAGGTTTTCCGAAAAGAAAAGAAAGTGAGTACGATGCTTTTGGTGTTGGCCACTCTTCTACTTCAGTGTCTGCAGCACTCGGCATGGCCGTTGCCTCTAAATACTTAGGGCAGGACGACAAGCAACACATTGCTGTTATTGGCGATGGCGCATTGACCGGTGGCATGGCATTCGAAGGACTTAATCACGCAGGTGTTTCTGATTCTAACGTTCTGATTATTCTCAACGACAATTGCATGTCGATCGATCCGAATGTTGGTGCATTGAAAGATTATCTTACTGACATTACAACTTCACGCACCTATAATAAATTAAAAGACGAAGTCTGGAATTTACTGGGCAAGCTCTCCAACTTCGGTAAGAGTGCACAAGAGATCGTATCCAAAGTTGAAAACGGTATCAAGTCAACATTACTGAGTCAGAGTAATTTATTTGAGTCGCTCAACCTTCGTTACTTCGGTCCGGTAGATGGTCATGATGTAAATCATCTTGTTACCATCTTCAATGATCTCAAGAATATAAAAGGTCCGAAGATACTTCATTGCGTAACCGTAAAAGGAAAAGGATACGGTCCGGCAGAAAAAGGAAATGCTACTACCTGGCATGCTCCTGGTACATTTGATAAAATTACCGGAGAGATTTTCAAAAAAGTATACGAGAAACCGCAGGCACCTAAATATCAGGATGTATTCGGCAATACACTGGTAGAACTTGCCAAGACTAACGATAAAATTATCGGTATAACTCCCGCCATGCCTTCGGGTTCTTCCATGAATATCATGATGAAGGAAATGCCCGATCGTGCATTCGATGTAGGTATAGCAGAGCAACACGCTGTTACTTTCTCGGCCGGCCTTGCCACCCAAGGATTGATTCCTTTCTGTAATATATATAGTTCGTTTATGCAACGGGCATTCGACCAGGTTGTGCACGATGTATGTATACAGAACCTTCCGGTAAACTTCTGTCTCGATCGTGCCGGTTTTGCAGGAGCCGATGGACCTACGCATCATGGTGCTTATGATATAGCATACTTCCGCTGCCTGCCGAATATCATTGTTTCATCACCAATGAACGAAGCTGAGCTGCGCAACCTGATGTATACTGCACAGCTCCCCAGAAAAGAGCTGGCTTTCTCTATTCGTTACCCGCGCGGACAAGGTGTGATGCCGGAGTGGAAAACACCTATGGAAGAGATCAAGATTGGTACGGGACGCAAGCTGCGCGAAGGCAATGAGCTCGCTATATTAACGCTTGGTCATATAGGCAATTATGCTGTAGAGGCTTGTGAACGCCTGGCCGGGCATTCTATTTTTATAGGACATTACGATATGCGCTTTGCAAAACCTCTCGATGAAAAATTATTGCATGAGGTATTAAGCCAGTATAAAAAGATCATTACCGTTGAAGACGGTTGTTTGCAGGGAGGATTTGGCAGCGCTATACTGGAGTTTATGGCCGACAATAATTATCACGCAGAGGTGAGGCGATTGGGTATTCCTGACAGGATCGTTGAGCATGGCGAGCAACATGAGCTCCACCATGAATGCGGTTTTGATGTTGAGGGGATTGAGCGCGCGGTGGTTGAAATGTTAGAGCTGGTAACGAAGTAATGTCAACAATCTCTTTTACAGTACGCGGCTCCGGCCGCCCCGTTATACTTTTACACGGTTTCCCGATGAGTAGTGCGGTGTGGGATACATTTGCTTCACAACTCTCCACCGACTTTCAGGCATTCACTCCCGATCTGCCCGGCTTTGGGAAGAGTGATATATTATCAACACCTTTTTCCCTGGATGCTGTAGCCACTCAGTTACTTGCCTGGATCGATGAACAAAAAATTGTACAGCCTGTAGTGATCGGTCATTCTCTCGGAGGATATGTTACGTTGGCGATGGCAGCTCAGGCTCAAAAAAAACTTGCCGGCATTGGACTTTTTCATTCAACGGCTTATGCCGATTCTGCAGAAAAAAAAGAATCACGAACCAAAACAATCGAGTTCGTAAAAAAGAATGGAGCACTTGCCTTCACCTCTAATTTCATTCAACAACTTTTTGCTGAGCCGAATCATCCTGCTATTGCTCGGGTTCGCGAGATCGCTATACAATCGGGTGAAGAAGTTGTAACGGGTTACACACAAGCCATGCGCGATCGCCCGGAACGTGTGGATATTTTGGAACAATTTGAGAACCCGATATTATTAATTGGCGGAACAAAAGATCAGGGCATACCTGCTGCCAGTATAGAAGAACAGGCACAGCTATGTAAGAAGCCCGATCTACATATACTTACTCA
Source organism: Ohtaekwangia sp. (assembly GCF_036568665.1). Lineage (GTDB taxonomy): Bacteria > Bacteroidota > Bacteroidia > Cytophagales > Cyclobacteriaceae > Ohtaekwangia. Next base: position 6,351 of record NZ_DATCSD010000168.1, read on the forward strand.
AGTAGCACATATGGGTATGTTCGAAAAACCGGATGAAACAGTTAGTCTCGTTAAGTTTTTTACAGCCCGTTGTCAGTAGCACATTGTGTTTGCCTGTTACCTCATTGACAAATTCGTGAAAACAGTGTTAATTAGAAATAATTTCAGTGAGCTGTGCACCTGCGGTGTTAGGTTTAATAAAATCAGGACTCTATATTTGCTAATAGGAATATTAATAACCAACCTGTAACCATGGAAGAGATAGTAGATCCACATCAGTATGACGCTTGGAATACGATGGCTAAGAACATCGCGTTTGGTGCCTGGGCAATTGCCATCCTGATTGCTTTGTATCATGTTGTGCGACTTGCCACGATGAGCGATGCCAAAACAAAGTATGACTACATTAACCGCAGCGAGATCAAGACCTTATGGATAGCCTCCGTAATTCTTGTGATAGGATGCTGCTTTTATGCAAACGCCAACATTGTTGAGCTCAATCCGCTCTGGATCTTCGTGCGTGTATTCACAACGTTCGCCATGGGATTGATCGTAGCGTTGATCATTCAAAATCTTTTGAAATTTTACTATCCTTTCTTTATAGAAAAACGTCTTAAAGTACTTCGCTATAAGCCACGCATCTCTCCAAAAACTGGTAAAGCAATGAAGCTCCTCAGCGAAGATGAAGAAGATGCTTACCTCGATGAAGGTATGCAAGCGGAAGAAAATGTTTTCTCTATTGACTACGATGTGTGGAAAGATGAAGAAACCGGCTATGTGAAGATCGAGCGTTACTCTGGTCACCTGCATGCATTGCAGTGTCCTGAGTGTAACTACCAAACTTTCAAAGTAGTGCGCGAAGAGATTCTGAAAGCTCCTTCCAATACAGAAGAAGGCGAACTGCTGAAGCATTTCCAGTGTGGCTATTGTGGATACAAAGCCAAGAAAACTGTAACGTTGAGAATGTCTCAGAAATTCGAAGAATCATCTGCAGCAACGGCATAAGACTTTACAAAATATTAACAAAGGCCTCGAAGATTCTTCGGGGCCTTTGTTTTTATAGCTATGCTATAGCTGCCTGATCAACTCAATATATAGATCGGTCAATTTATTTTCTGATTGACCTGCTATAGCGATGATGTCGGAAATATTTACGGGCTTCAGATTATCAGGGTCGCAGTCATCAGTCAATACAGAGATGGCACAACAAGGTAAGCCCATGTGATTGGCCACAATAACCTCCGGCACTGTACTCATACCAACGGCATCAGCACCCATCCTTCTTAGAAAACGATACTCAGCACGCGTCTCCAAGTTAGGCCCCATAACGCTTATATATACTCCTACATGTAGCTTTATGTCTTTCTCACGTGCTATATCTATCAAGAGTGTATTCAGATACTTAGCGTATGGTTGACTCATATCCGGAAAGCGCGGACCGAGCGTCTCATCATTTATACCTCGCAGAGGATTATCGGGCTGAAAGTGAATGTGATCATCAAGCAACATCAGGTCACCTTTCTTCCAATCGAGATTCATATTGCCTGCTGCATTTGATAGTAAGAGATGTTTTACTCCCAGCAACTTCATTACGCGAATAGGAAACGTGATCTGCTGCATCGAGTATCCTTCATAGTAATGGAAGCGGCCTTGCATAGCGAGCACCTTCTTACCCTGTATGACACCTGCTATCAACCTGCCTTTATGAAACTCAACGGTTGACACCGGGAAATGTGGAATATCGTGATACTCGATCACTACAGGATTCTCGATCTGCTTTACAAAAAGATTTCCAAGACCGGTACCCAACACTATACCTATCTCTGGCCTATCGACTCCGCGACCCCGGATAAATTCTACCGCTTCGATGATCTGTTCAATCATAATTATACTCATCGTTTACAACCTTCGTGAAATATACCTATAACGAATCTATCAATAGTTTTTGAAAAAAATAAACCCGCAGGGTTTGCCGCGGGTTTAAGGAATATACCTGTATAACTATATATGCTTATTTTAGTAATGTACCATTTAATCGAAACAACTCGGTCTCCGCTACCTTGGCCAGGTACCGCGCGTTGATCAGACGATTATACGCATCGGCTAAACTTTGTTGTGCTGTACGTAATTCTATGAATGTAGTTATACCTCGTTTGAAACCTTCCAAGGCAATGTATACATTTTCCTTTGCGAGCAGAATTGTCTCTTCTTCTACCTGCAGTACTTGCTTGGCATTATCATAATTAACGTAAGCATTACGAACACCTATGTCAACCATATACTTCTGCTGATCATAGACCGTCTGCTGCCTGCTTAATGTAATCTTTGCCTGCTGAACCAATCTCCTTCTGTTAAAACCACCGAGGATTGGAATAGCAGCCGAGAAACCGTAATTATATCCGTTGCTTTGGCTATATAAAGGAATACCGGGGTTTAGCGAAACTGCGTTGGTAGATTTGTTATAGGAGTATGCGGAGTTAAAACTTATCGTGGGGAATTGTTCTGCCTTGCGTTCATGCAATGCCAATCGTGCTATTTCAATGTCTCGCTTTGCAGACAACAATGCAAAATTCTTGTTGGCTATATTTAGCTCAACATCCTCGCGCTTCAATCCAAGATCTATGATAATTGTATCTGACACATCATATCGTTCCGGAAGCTGCATGCCTACCAGGCCTCTTAATTGTTCTTTTAATTGAACAATAGCAGCCTCTTGTTGTAACACTTGCGTTCGTTGAGTATTTAAATCTACTTTAGCCTGAAGAAGCTCAGGTTTACCGCCTGTACCTACCTGAAGTTTTTTCTCTGCTAACTTTACGCGCTCTTCACTTACAGACATCTGTTCCTGTGTGGCTTTAAGCTGCTGCTTTTGCTGAACGATGTTGAAGTAGTTTGTTATTACCTGAGCAACAGTGTTTGTAATCTGTCCTCTCACATTGATCTCACCTTGCCTTACCAATTCCTCCAGTCTTTCCCTGGTTGCAAACATCTTTGTTCCATCGAAAAGAGTCCAGGTTAATTGCACCGCTGCGGCTTGTGTATTTGATTTCAAGCCATTCTGTTCGCGGGTGCTGTTATCCGCCAGCAATTGCTTTTGATTACTGGTATTCCATACTCGTGACGCTGATCCGTTCAGCTGCGGAAGAAAAGCACCAAAGGCATAGCTGTTATCAAGCTCAACCGAGTTTAATGTATTCTCTGATAACTTAATGTCATAGTTTTTTTCAATCGCCAGTGCAACAGCTTGCTCTACAGTTACCATTTCCTGTGCCTGGCTGGCACTTAAAAAAATAAAGACTACAAAAATTGTTAACGTGTATCTAATGTTCATAAACCAATTCCTTTTGTGGCTGAGGTGTTGAAGCCTCGTCACCAAATTCAATGTGCTTTCTTTTACGCGACAGGTATGAATACATCGCTGGTATAACAAACAACGTAAGTATAAGTGAGAACATGATACCCCCTACAATTACAATACCCAGAGGCTTGCGACTTGTTGATGCTGCTCCTAACGAAAGAGCTAAAGGTAAAGATCCGAGCGCCATAGCAAGACTCGTCATAAGTATAGGACGCAGACGTAGGCGTGATGCTTCGAGCACAGCTTCAATTTTCGATAAGCCTTCTTCTCTCTTCTGGTTAGCGAACTCCACGATAAGTATACCATTCTTCGTTACCAGGCCTATCAACATGATCATACCAATCTGCGAGAATATATTTACTGTTTGACCAAACAGATATAGCGATATAAATGCGCCACACACTGCGAGTGGTACAGTAAACATGATGGTAAGCGGATCTACAAAGCTTTCGAACTGTGCAGCAAGGATAAGATATATCAACACCAACGCAAGTAAAAATGCGAACGATGTATTGCTGGAGCTCTCGGCATAATCGCGCGATGTGCCGCTTAGCGATGTAGTAAATGTATCGTCTAATAGTTTAGCAGAAATTTCATTCATCGCTTTTATACCATCCCCTATTGTTTTTCCGGGAGCAAGACCAGCCGATATAGTGGCTGATTTATAGCGGTTAAAGTGATAGAGTGCTGGTGGTGTTGTAGACTCCTGAACAGTTACAACGTTATCCAATGAAACCAGTTGGCCGGATATAGTACGTACATATAGGTTTTTAAGATCATCCGGATCATCGCGATCTATGCGGGTAACCTGTCCCATTACCTGGTATTGTTTACCATCCTTTGTAAAATATCCAAAGCGAAGATTACTATAGGCAAGTTGCAACGTCTGGGCTATATCCTGCACGCTGATACCAAGCTGTGCTGCTTTAAGACGATTGATCTCTACACGTAACTCCGGCTTGTTAAATTTCAGATCTATATCTACACCCTGTAACACCGGATTGCTGTTTGCTTCTTCCAGAAATTGTGGAATCACCTGACGAAGCTTTTCAAGGTTGTTATTCTGAATAACGAACTGCACCGGCAAGCCACCTCTTCTGTTCACCGATATAGTCTGCTCTTGTATAGGGAAGGCACGACCTTGCGGGAAGCGGCTAAGATTTCGGTTTACCATATCTACGATCTGCTGCTGCGAGCGATCACGGTCTTGCGGATCGGATAACGTTACTCGAACAAAACCACTGTTAACAGAACCTGCACCCGAGAAACCTGGCGCTGTTACGGACAACGCTGTCTGATATTCCGGAATAGAGTCTTGTACAAACTCTACCATGTTCTGCACATACTGATCCATATAGTCGTAGGATGTTCCTTCTACAGCTGACAACTGTAAACGAAACTGATTACGATCTTCCATGGGAGCCAACTCGGATTGCATGTTGGTTCCTATAAAATAGGCTGATGCAAGACAAAGGGCTATAATAATAAACGATACCCATCGCACGCGCATGAAGGCTTCGAGTATACGTCTGTATCCATTCTCCATATTGCTGAAGAACGGTTCCGTTACCCTATAAAACCATGAGTGTTCATGTTTGGTACGCGTAAGTTTTACACTGAGTACCGGTGTTAATGTGAGCGATACGAAGCAGGAAACCAACACGGCACTGGCCACCACAATACCAAATTCACGAAACAGGCGACCGACAAACCCCTGTAGGAAAAGTATAGGAAGGAATACAACGGCCAGTGTAATGGATGTAGAAATTACTGCGAAGAATATTTCAGTAGAACCTTCTTTCGCTGCCTGGTATTTATTCATACCCTGCTCCAGTTTCTTATATATATTTTCTGTTACTACTATACCATCATCTACTACAAGACCGGTGGCGAGTACTATACCAAGCATGGTGAGCACGTTAACCGAGAACCCGCAGAGATACATAATGAAAAATGTAGCCACGAGTGAAACGGGTATGTCAATCAATGGACGTATAGCAATGATGAAATCGCGGAAGAATAAATAGATGATCAACACCACCAGCAGGAAAGAGATGATGAGTGTTTCTTCTACTTCTGAAATAGAGCGTTTAATGAATACGGTTTGATCGAGCGCTATATTTAGCTTGATATCTTCCGGAACTTCTTTTTTGATTTGTTCCAGACGCTTATAAAATTCATCGGAAATCTCTACATAGTTTGCACCTGGCAATGGCACAATAGCAAGACCCACCATTGGCACATTGCTTTCACGAAGTATAGATTCTTCATTCTCCGGACCTAATATAGCCTGCCCTATATCTTTCAGCCGGATATCACCCTGTGCAGTAGATTTGATAATAACTTTTTCAAAATCTTCCTCGGTATATAACTTACCAAAAGTTCTCACCGTAAGCTCTGTTGCATCACCGGCAATTTTACCGGATGGTAACTCTACATTTTCCTTATTCAGTGCAGTCTGTACATCCAGTGGTGTTAAACTATAGGCACTGAGTTTTCCAGGATCGAGCCATATGCGCATGGCGTATCGTTTCTCTCCCCATATCTGTATACTGCTTACACCCGGTATAGTTTGCAGGCGCTCTACCAATACGTTGTTTGCATACTCCGTTAATTGCAAAGAGTTCTTGCTGTTACTCTGCACCGTCATGGAGATGATGGCATCGGAGTTGGCATCTGCTTTCGATACCACAGGCGGAGCAGTAAGATCTTGCGGCAGTGAGCGAACCGATTGAGAAACTTTATCGCGCACATCGTTTGTAGCTGCTTCGAGATCTACACCCAGTTCAAACTCAATGTTGATATTACTGTTGCCGACACTTGAAGATGAAGTTATATTCTTGATACCGGCTATACCGTTGATCGATTTTTCGAGAGGCTCTGTTATCTGCGACTCAATGATATCGGCATTCGCACCGGAGTATGTAGTGCGTACGTTTACTACCGGAGGATCGATGGCCGGATAATCGCGTATACCTAAAAAGTTAAATCCAATTATACCGAACAGCACCAGGATGATGTTCATCACAAATGCCATTACGGGTCTTCGCAAACTTATTTCTGAAATATTCATACTGTTCGCTTAAAGTGTGCTCACCTTCGTAACCTTCACTTTCGAGTTAGGTCGTATAGCCATCAATCCGGATGTGATAACGGTATCACCCGGCTTCAATCCGTTTATGATCTGCACATAGGCAGAATCGCGGATACCTGTTTCCACTGGCGTGAATACTACACTGTCTCTTCGCAGCAGTATAACTTGCTTCTCGCGTGCTGTAGGTATAATGGCCTGTGTTGGCACAAGCAACGCGTTGCTGTTCTGACCCAGCTGTAAATTTACTTTTGCAAATACACCGGGCACCAGTTCTGCATGACGTTCGTTTACCACCGCACGTATTTTCAAGGTACGGGTATTTTGATCAACACTGCTTTCCGTTGCCAGCACGGTTGCTTTATGCGATTGACCACCGCCTGCATCGATCTTAAAGCTTACGGTATATCCTTTTTGTAAATCTTTTGCATACTTCTCCGGAACAGAAAATTCAAGTTTCAGCTGATCCACTTGTCGTATAGTTGTCACTATATCTGTAGGCGCTATATATGATCCCAAACTTACATTGCGCAAGCCCACCTTACCGGTATAGGGAGCGCGTATCTCCGTTTTAGATATGGCGATCTGTGTAGACTCTATATCTGCTTTCAGGTTCTCCACATCCAATGCAGCGAGGTCGTAATCCTGCTGACTGATACCGTTGATCTTTACCAGCTCGCGGTTTCGCTCTTCTGTCTTTTCCTTGATCTTCAGTTGCACCTGTAATTTTTTAAGTTGCGCCTGTAAATCCTGGTCGAATAATTTTACCAGTAACGTGCCTTTTTGCACAATAGAACCTTCGTTGATATTGAGCGCGACAATGCGTCCGCCTACTTCTGCGCGGAGTTGTGTTTCTTCAAAAGGTAAAAGAGAACCGGGTACTTCTATCTTTTCGCTGATTGAACTTTTAGCAACGCGAAATCCATCGGCTACTATAGGACCTTGCACGCGCGGACGACCGGCTGTCTGATTTTCTTTCTTTGACTTGCAAGACATTCCCAACGCAGCGATGGAAATAAACAATACGAGACTATATCTTGACATTCTATACATGAAATTCAATGCTATACTTTCAACACCCGGTGTTTCGATCTGGTTCAGAAAAAGATTGTGGGCTTACAATCACATCTGCATCCGAAGGTGATTATGGAGCGAGAGCACTTGTGGAATAATAAGGGTAGAATCATCATTATAAATAATTGCATCTGCCCGTTGTAATTTTTCCTCTTCAGACATCTGCTTTTGTATGATCTCTCTCACCTGCTCTTCAGTTCGCCCATCGCGATGCATCACTCTCTTTACGCGCAAATCCTGTGGAGCATGAACTACAATAATTTTGTCCAAACCCCTATATGAACCTGTTTCAAATAACAAGGCAGCTTCTTTCAAAACGTATGCCTTGTCGTTGTTACGTTTTACCCAGCGGGCATAGTCTTCTGCTACACACGGATGTACCAGTTTATTTAACACATCCAACTTCTCCTGATTGCTGAAAACAACTTCACCCAGGTATTTACGGTTAAGTGTTCGATCGCTTAGGTACGACAAATCACCGAATTCTTTCTTTATCTGTGATACGAGATTTCCATCGGTGGTCATTAGTTCTTTCGCATGGCTATCAGCATCATATACAGGAACACCGAGGCAAGCAAAAATTTTACATACCAATGTTTTGCCGGATCCTATTCCCCCGGTGATACCAATTTGTAACGGTTTATTCACAGATTAAAATTTAACAAATACAGAATCTACTTTTAGTATTCTGGAGTAAGGCGGCAACCCCTGCAAAACAGGTTGTACCCGCTTAACACCACGTGAGAAACTCTTCAGATCTACCACCGCACGCAACGAGTCGCGATGATAGCTGCTGATATACCGTTGTGGTATGGCAAATGTGCATGGGAGTTTCCGTATAGCAAGAGAAGGGCGAGCCCCCTTGGGCATATTGTGCAGCACTAATTGTATAGAGTCTGTAATCTCACGTAATTGATCTACCTCAAAACTTACTTTTACTGTGGGCGGATTTCTTCTGATAAGTTCATCATTTAGAAACTTTACCTCTATATCATTCTGAAAGTTATCATCGATATTTCGTTGGTTGATCTTCAGATATACCGGCTCAGATATACTCTTTACAAGATTCCATGGCCCTTCGATATATATACTATCAGGTTCTACCGTAGTACCACTGGTCATTACATACCCTTTTCTAAAAAGTATAGAAGGTGTATCTACGGCAAGCGATATCCATCGTCTTCCCCTGGGCTCAATGGCAACATGAAGTGTATCGGTAAGTACAAAGTTTATTTCCAATCGTTCCAGCTGATTGGCAAATAAAGCGGGTAATGTACTGCCTACAATTTTCTTTATATCAAGCGGACGTTCCAGTGGAATAGTCAGTGGAGGTACTTTTACACCAAGGCTTCTTCGAAAGAGATCCCATCCCATTCCCGTAACATTGATACGCACAACTTGTGGGAGCGGACGCACCGCTATATAATTATCCTGATCGTAATCAAACTTAATGGGAAAAGATATGTTGGTGGTGTAATTCTTATTCAACGCGTTAAAAAACCAGAAGACCGTAGCGGCAAATAAGCACAGCACTACGGCCTTCCAGTTTCTTCTGTTAAAACGTAACAGGTTGAATATCGAATTGATCACACTCATTCACGTTGGCACGTTGGTATGTATATACGTTGATACGAAGTATAACGCAGAGGCACATCAACGTATATACAGCACCCCGTTATCATTTTTTGGTTGCCGTAGCAGCCTTAGTCGCTTCCATAGAAATAGCAGACTTGTTAAAGCGGATGCGGCCGCCTTTCTCTACTTCCAGAATAAAGGTATCGCCTTCCAATTCTGCTACGATACCATGCGCTCCACCAATGGTAACTACGGCATCGCCACGCTTGATTTCTTCTGTAAACTTCTTCTGTTCCTTTGCCTTTTTCTGCTGAGGACGGATCATGAAGAAATAGAAAACTACAATAATGGCTCCGAAAATAATAAACTGAAGAGGATTACCGCCAGGTTGCTGGGCTTGTAACAAGATTGAATACATAATTTATTTTTTTAAGGTCTCAAAGTTATCCTAATTACCACAAACATACCAACGTTGTTTGAAGGAATTGGGCTCTGAGAACTTAACGCAGACAGGCCGTTCAAATCTTAGTTTTCCTGCACTGAAACACTTACTTCGTGTATACAGGTAATGTTTACCGTTTTACCCAACATGCAGGCGCTGGGCATGTCGGTAACTTCATATTCCAGCAGCACTTTTTTACCCTCTGCAAATTGAAAATCAATTAACGGATATTGTTCTTTTGAAGGTAATGGAGGTGTTCCACAAAATAACAATGGTGCGGGTTCCAGAATAGTACCATCTGTCAATTCAAATACATAACCACAACCATCGAGCCCCTGCTTATTGCGTACCGTTGCCGGAATAGAACAATCACCGGGCTCAACAATTTCTTCTTCCTTATCGTGGCAAGCCAGCATTACCGCTGTTATAAAAAGAATTTTCAACGTGTTTTTCATAAGGGATCATTTTATAACTTAGACACAGCTAATCAACGATGTGTTGTAATTGCAAACTATAAAAATGAGTTGAAATGAATCTGCTGAAAATTATTGCTATAGTAATTAGTATAGGATGCTATATACCATCATCCGCACAAATGTCTGAAACACAAAAACTGGTGGATGATATAAATCGAAGCATTGATCATGCCGTGGTAAAAAAAGACGGTGCTACACTGCGCAAACTCTATGCAGATGACTTTGTATTTACCCATGGCACAGGTCATGTGGATGGAAAAGAAAGCTGGATAAAGGATGTAGAGAATCCGACTAAGAAATTTACTTCGCGTGAGCATGACTCAACCAAAGTAGAATTGCATCAGGATGTAGCGATCATTACCGGCAGCCTCTCTATCACTCGTAATGACGACAGTAAAGCTGTCAAGTATGGTATACGTTACGTAAGAGTATATGCACTACGAAACAAGAACTGGCAATTGATATCGCATCGCACAGTGAAAGAGTGGCACTATAACTAGGTGTTATTCTACATATAACACAAGACCTTTTAAGTATTCTCCTTCCGGATGGAAGATTGATACAGGGTGATCGGCCGGTTGTGAAAGATGATGCAATACTTTTATTTGTCGGCCGGCTTGTATCGCTGCAGACACTACAGTGTCGTAAAACAACTGTCGGTCTACTACCTGCGAGCAGGAAAAAGTAAATATAATTCCGCCCGGCTTTATCATTTTCATCGCCTCTGTATTGAGACGTTGGTATCCTTTCACGGCCTGATGGCGCGCATCACGATGTTTAGCAAAAGCCGGAGGATCAAGAATGATAACATCATACTCATGTTGCTTGTCTTTCAGGAAATCAAATGTGTCTTCCGCGAAGCACGCATGTTTATGGGGATCAAATCCGTTGAGTTCTATATTCTTCCGTGTTAGACTGATCGCTTTCTCCGAAGCATCTACTGAATGTACCAACTCAGCACCTGCAGCCAATGCATATGCCGAGAAGCCCCCGGTATAGCAGAATGTATTCAATACTTTCTTTCCCTTGGAGAAATCACCCAATAACTTTCTGTTCTCCCGCTGATCGAGGAAGAATCCTGTCTTCTGACCTTCTTCCCAATCGATCAGAAATTTATTACCATTTTCCAATACAACATGCGGCATTGTACCACTGCCCAACAGGTATTCATCTTGCAAAACATCGCGAAGTTTACCCGGCAATGTTCCCTGACTTTTATAGTATACTGTTTTGAGAGAGTCGCCCAGCACTGTTTGCAATGCCTGGGCTATTGCTTTCCTGTCCAGGTGCATGCCTGCATCATGTGCCTGCATAACGATAGCACCATCATAGTAATCAGCAATCAATCCTGGTAGTCCGTCACCTTCACCATGAATAAGACGAAAGGCATTAGTAGAGTTAGTAGGTAAACCCGAGTTATGCCTAACAGTCAATGCCTGCGATAATTTTTGCTTCCAGAAGTCATCACCAGGTGTAACGGGGCTGAAGGTTAACATGCGCACAGCAATGCTGCCATTTTGATAATGACCAAACCCCAGTGTTTTATTTTTAAAACTCAGAACCTCCACCCAACATCCATCAGTAAGATCGCCTTCTGTTTTTTGGATGGCTCCTGAAAATATCCATGGATGAAACCGCTCGATTGAATGTTCTTTTCCTTTTTTGAGTGTGATCTTTCCTGAAATAACCATAATGCTATTGTGCGACAAAAGTATAAACAAAATACGAGGGTAAAAATGCAGGTTTGATTTGATCAGGTTTCATGTATGATTCGCTCTGCTGCTACCAGAAATTTTTCACTCTTTCCGGAGAAGCCTATCAGAAACTTATCACCACCATCTTTCAACCCGGTTTTTTTCTTTAGCTCTTCTGGCGATAATGGATAATTTCTCGTGGTAACATTTGCTTTACCTTCCGGGAAGTGTCGAGTCATCTCCTTCTTGTCGCCCTTTACAAAGGACTGTATTTTAAAAACTCTCCCCGGAAAATCTGCAATCATCTCTGCACTGGTGTATAGATGTGTGCTGGGATGTATCTTGAAGATGTTATAACGATCTGCTATAATTTTAAAAGCACCGGCCTTTAGTAACGAAGCATTGGGCTCATAAAGATACTCCAATGGCGGATTGTAGTTTGCTGAAGCACTTTGTTCTTCGGCAATGGTAAAGGAAAATTCTTCGGTGCGGGTTGATAATAAATTTACAGCTATAATCTCAGGATCGTTAGTAACATTATGCGTACATAGAAACAATAGCTCCTTACATTCATTGGATACTGAGACTATAAATACTTTTTTAACCGTTTTCAACTCCTTTATACCCTGTTGTATATCGAGCAAGGGAGATGTTTTAACAAGCATGGTATCTGCTTTTGTTAATATCAAATCGTGCAGTGCAACAACATCTGGCAGGCAATCACTCAGGCGAAAAACTTTTTGCCCGTTCGATCTTCTGGATGGATCTATATATACCAGGTCTGCTCTCTTCAGTTGCTGTAAATATACTTCTGCTGTTGCGTGATGGTGGAGTATATTTTCCGCACGCAGCATCTTGTGATTGTGCTTTACTACAGCCAGCAAGTCTGCAGCAGGTTCTATATACTGTACCTGTTCAAAATATTTACTGAGAAAAAAAGAATCAACACCAAAGCCTCCGGTCAGATCAACCACTACACCTGAAGGGACAAGTTCGTTTTTAATGATCTTTACTTTATAGGCACCAGTTTGCTCGGAAGAACTCTGCTCCAGATTTATGCCAGGCGGGTAAAGTATATTAGGTGTTGAGTAGAAAGAGGGAAGTTTATCTTTCGCTTTTCTTCTCCCGGCTATTTGTTCAGCAACTCTGGCAGATGGAACGCCTTCTATTTCGCGATACTTCAATACAAGTTCACGTTCATCGTCATGGGCATGCTCATGAATGAATTGTTGCAACTGAGGCTGAAGAAGCTGCTCAATAGTCACTGATATATTCTGCTAAAAGTGTTCTCTAAGTTAACCGTTTTTCAGCGAATTGGTAAGAGCTGATTTTTGTTTACGGTAAATAAAGATGTTACGCAAATATACTACTATACCCATGCTTTGCGCTACTAATAAAACCGGATCGATTCTATACGTAGCATATATGAGTATAAGAACAGACGCAACTGAACTTATTACCCAAAAGCCTAACGGAAGTATAGATGTTTTATGCTTTTCAGAATAATACCACTGATAGATAAAACGAAGATTCAGCATAAGTTGCCCGATGGCTCCCATAATGATAAGGGGATTTGTGAAATCACTATTGGAAAATATGTGATCCATCTTCTGATCTGCCCCTATAACAATCCATCCGAAGGCTGCAATGGGTAGCAATAGAAGAACTATACGAATCAATAGGGGAATTCTTATCCAATCGTTTTTTAGTTGAAGATTACGGATATAGATAAAATACGAAAGTGTTTGTCCAAGAATGATAACGATGTCGTTGCGTATAACGCCATAGATCAGAAAGAGAAAAGATGCCAGCAGACTTAACTGCCAGAATATAGTTGGCGATACAACTTTTCCTTGCTTTTCAGAATGGAATAATTGCACGAGCAGGCGCGCCCCGAACAAAGACTGGGCAAAGAAACCCAATCCATAAATCCAATATTGTTGAATTATTTCCATGACGATGCAAAAGAACAGCAACAAAAAGAAGTGAGTGTTGTGTTAAGATTAAAAAAGCCTGACCAATAACTGATCAGGCTTTATGCAAAGTTTATACTTGATTAGAGTGTACGCTTAACTTCACGTTGTTCGTAGCTCTCAATTACATCTCCTACTTCCATGTTGTTGAAGCCATCGATGCCTATACCGCAGTCGAAGCCGGATCTTACTTCACTTGCATCATCTTTATGACGCTTGAGCGATCCAAGTTTACCTGCATATATCACTATACCATCGCGGATCAAACGAATAGGGTTTGCACGCTTGATCGACCCATCGGTAACCATACATCCGGCAATTGTTCCGACTTTCGAGATCTTGAACACTTCGCGAATTTCTGCGTTACCTACAATCACTTCTTCTGTTTCAGGCGCCAACATACCTTCCATAGCGGCCTTCACATCGTTGATCGCATCATAGATGATGGAGTACAGGCGAACCTCGATTTCTTCGTTCTCTGCCACACGCTTCGCTGAATTGGAAGGACGCACCTGGAAGCCCAGGATGATCGCATCCGATGCTGACGCAAGCAGTACGTCTGATTCGGAAATCTGACCTACACCACGGTGTATAATAGCCACTTGTATCTCTGGTGTCGAGAGTTTCAACAGTGAGTCGGAGAGAGCTTCTACTGATCCATCCACGTCACCTTTTACAATTACGTTCAGTTGCTTGAAGCTTCCTATAGCGAGACGTCTTCCGATCTCATCCAGTGTAATATGTTTCTTGGTGCGGATGCTTTGCTCACGCAACAATTGACTTCTCTTACCTGCGAGTTCACGAGCTTCGCGATCTGTTTCCATCACGCTGAATTTCTCACCCGCCTGTGGCGCACCATCCAATCCTAACAACACCACAGGTGTTGATGGTCCGGCTTCTGCCACTTTCTTACCAGTGTCATCGAACATCGCTTTTACACGACCATAATGTGCACCAGCCAATACTATATCTCCTACCTTCAGGGTACCTGTCTGTACCATTACAGTAGCTACATATCCACGACCCTTATCAAGCGAAGCTTCGATCACAGACCCTGTTGCATTCCGATCAGGGTTTGCTTTCAGGTTCAAGAGTTCAGCTTCCAGCAATACTTTTTCAAGCAGGTCATCTATACCTTTTCCGGATTTCGCAGAGATCTCCTGACTCTGATATTTACCACCCCACTCTTCTACAAGAATGTTGATCTTCGAAAGTGATTCGCGGATCTTATCAGGATTAGCGCTAGGCTTATCCACTTTGTTAATAGCGATAACGATCGGTACACCGGCAACCTGTGCGTGGTTGATCGCTTCTTTCGTCTGAGGCATTACATCATCATCGGCAGCCACTACTATAATCGCTATATCGGTAAGCTTGGCACCACGGGCACGCATCGCAGTAAAGGCTTCGTGACCAGGTGTATCAAGGAAGGCAATCTTGTTACCGCTCTTGGTAGTTACATCATACGCTCCGATGTGCTGTGTTATACCACCTGCTTCGGATGCGGTAACTTTTGTATTGCGGATATAGTCGAGCAATGAAGTTTTACCATGGTCAACGTGACCCATGATCGTTACGATCGGTGCACGATGCTGCAGATTTTCATCACTTTCTTCTTCTGTCTCAACTTCCAGTTCGTCTTCCGCTGATGTGAACTGCACAGCATAACCAAACTCATCAGTGATAACAGTTATCGCTTCGGCATCAAGACGCTGGTTGATCGATACAAACATACCGAGACTCAAACAAGTTGAGATCACATCGTTTACAGAAACATCCATCAACGATGCAAGATCGTTTGCCGAAATAAATTCGGTTACACGCAGTGTCTTAGATGCCTCCTGTTCCTGAAGCATTTGTTGTTCCTGTGCTTCAGAGTTTGCCTGGCGTTTCTCTCTTCTATATTTCGATCCGCTGGTTTTCTTACCACCTCCACTGAGCTTCGCCAGCGTAGCGCGGATTTGATCCTGGATCTCCTTCTCGGTTGGTTCTTCTTTCTGCACCCGTGGTGGATGCTGGTGCGGTCCTTTGCCACGCTGTTGTTGGTGCGGACGATTTTGATTCGGACGATGCTGGCCACCACCATGCTGACCTTGTCCCTGTCCCTGCTGTGTACCTTGCCCCTGACCTTGTTGTTGATCGTCAGCAGTAGGAATGCGCTTGCGCGGGCGTTTACCCTTACGATCATCTTTTGTATCAGACGATGCTACAGGAGAGTCTTTCTTCTTATCAACCGGAAGCTCAATCTTGTCTACAACTTTCAAACCTTTCAACCGATCAGCTCTTGCTTTGATAAGTTCGAGTTCAGGTTCTGCTGGTTTTTCAGCAACAGGTTGTTCAACAACTTTCGGAGTTACAGGCGGTGTCACCACCGGAGGTTGCTCAACAACTTTCGGTGTTTCCTTCTCAACTTCCTTAACCGGCTCCTTCGTTTCTTTAACTACTACTTCTTTTGTCTCTTTTACTTCTTTAACCTCTTTCTTCTCAGCAACAACAACTGGTTTCTCTTCTACCGGTTTCTCAACAACCGGAGCCTCTTCCTCAGTTTTAGTTACCGCAGGTTTTTTCTCCAGATCAATTTTACCAATAACCTTGATGCCTTCGAGCTTCGGCTTTTCACGCTCAACCTTATCTGGCTTGGCCTCCTCTTTTGCTTTAACCTCTTTAGAGCTGGAACCGAGGTTCTTGATCATAATGCGCTCTTCTTCTTCAACACGCTTCTTGGCCAGTTCCTTTTCACTTTCCAACACAAGATTGTCTGCATGCTTGGCTCCGATGTGAAGACCAGAAGCCTCCAGTTTATCGGTTGCAGAAGAGGCAAATTCTTTCGACAAAAGGTTGAATTGCTCAGGCGTGAGTTTAGCGTTGGGGTTGTTTTCAACCTCAAAACCTTTCTTCGCCAGAAAGTCCAAGATGGTATTGTGCCCCACATTGAGCTTCCTTGCAGCCTGACTCAACCTGATCAACTTTTCTTCTGCCATATTCAAATATGCCTGTTTTTTAAGGACTTTAAAATTCAAATGCGCTCAGCTGCGCAATTTAACTTATTGTTCACAGTTCATCGCTCACTATTAAGGATTCGTTATAAACCCAATTTTCACAAACGACTTATTCGAACTCCTTCTTCAGGATGTTCAATACACCTTCTACAGTTTCTTCCTCTAGGTCTGTTCTTCTTACCAATTCATCTTTGGAGAGCGCCAGAACACTTTTGGCTGTATCAAGACCGATACGATTCAATTCTTCTATCACCCAGCTCTCAATCTCATCTGAGAATTCATCCAGGTCAACATCTTCTTCCACCTGACCTTCGGCCAATTCGCGGAAGACATCTATTTCATAACCTACCAGGCGGCTGGCAAGTTTAATGTTCAAACCACCCTTACCAATAGCAAGCGATACCTGATCGGGTTTGAGATATACCGATGCACGACCGTTATCCTTATCTACTTTGATCGAAGATATTTTTGCCGGACTCAACGCACGCTGGATATATAGTTCCAGGTTTTCGGTATAGTTGATCACGTCTATATTTTCATTTTGCAATTCACGAACAATCGCGTGAATGCGTGATCCCTTCATACCTACGCAAGCTCCTACGGGATCAATGCGATCATCGTATGATTCAACTGCAACTTTAGCACGTTCGCCTGGTTCGCGAACGACTTTTTTGATGGTGATCAATCCATCGTACACTTCCGGTACTTCCTGCTCGAACAAACGCTCGAGAAACACAGGAGATGTACGAGAAAGAATAATTTTCGGATTACCATTTACCATCTCTACCTTGTGAACGATCGCTCTTACATTCTCGCCTTTGCGATAGCGATCTTTTTGAATTTGTTCACCACGTGGTATGGCAATCTCATTACCTTCTGCGTCAGTCAATAAAACTTCCTTGCTCAGCACCTGGTATACTTCACCGGCAATAATCTCACCCACCAGATCTTTGTACTTCTGAAAGAGTATATCTTTCTCGAGGTCTTTTACCTTTTGTATCAGCGTTTGTCGCGCAGTGGTTACTGCTCTGCGACCAAAGTCTTCAATATATATCTGCTCGGATACTTCTTCACCCACTTCAAAATCCGGTTCGATCTTGCGTGCTTCCGACAAACTGATCTTGTCGAAATCCCAGATGTCTTCCGAATCATCATCAACAATCTCACGGAAGCGATAGATCTCGAGATCGCCTTTATCAGCGTTGATAATGACATCGAAGTTTTCATCCGACTCATATCTTTTCCGGATCATATTCTTGAATACGTCTTCCAGAATCCGGATCATCGTAGGTCGGTCAATGTTCTTCTGTTTTGCAAATTCAGCAAACGACTGAATTAATTCATGTGCATCCATGGTTTCGTCTTATTTAAAACTTACTAACACAAAAGCTTTTTCTATGTCTGTAAAAGGAATTTCAATTGTCTTTATTTCTTTCTTTTTACCGGAACCAGCTTCCTGCTCCAGTATAATTTTTTCATCTGCCACAGCGGTAAGTTTCCCTTCCTCTGTTTTCTCTTTAATCTTTACTTTCAATCTGCGCCCGATGTTCTTATAATACTGACGTTGCAGCTTTAGTGGATGATCAAGTCCAGGTGTTGATACTTCCAGCATATAGCTCTCCTCCAACCAGGTAACTTCATCCAAATGTTTAGATAAAGCCCGACTGAGATCTGCACATTCATCAATGCTGATGCCCCCGTCACTATCCAGCAATACAAGAATTTTTTTAGGCCCATGCTTGGAAGAAACAATAACATCGACAATGAACTGGCTGGAATTAGCCAATACTGACTCTGCTATTCGTTTTACTTCTGCCGCTATATCCATTGAAAAAAATCTAATAAACAAAGAGGGGACGTTGGTCCCCTCTTAAAGAATACTCAGAAACTTTCGCAAAAGTATATCTTTTTTATATTAATGCCAAACTTTAGCGTTTTTGTCAGGATTTCGAGAAGACCTGAAGTTCCTGCAAAAGATTCTTTCTGGCATTTTCTTCAAAGCGCGAAAAGAATTGCTCCGTTTTAAATATCCGACTCATCGACAGAAAATGTTCCAGAACTTTCTTTCGTCCTGGTTTGTAAAGCAAATCCGGATAAAAGGAGTATTCCTTCCTGATGTTTTTCGTGTATTCATGATATACTTCCCAGTCTGCTCCCAGAATGGAGAGATCGGCATCAGTAAAGAAATTTGTATCCGAATCTTGGCTAACGGTGTGGCTTTTGGTTGCCAATATCTGTGCTGTGCATTGATCTATTCTCTGCACAGGAAAAGAAATTTCTTTCAGACGCTCCGCTGCAAAAGCTGCACTTTTCTCTTCATTGTCTTTACTCAACGTATTATAAACAATGTCGTGATAGGCAATTGAAAATATGATGCAATCCCAATTCTGAATGCAATCTCGAAGAGACCAAAGTTCCTGCAGAAGATTTTCAAGATGCGTTAAGGTGTGGTAGTAACGTTTACCAGATGTATAGTGCTTCTCAACTTCAGACCAAAGCTTGGTGGCAACACGATCATCTGCATGGTAGCGTGCGACCGTTGTTATAAACTGTTGAGAGAGCATGCGGCATCAAATATAGTCTGGCAG
Source organism: Ohtaekwangia sp. (assembly GCF_036568665.1). Lineage (GTDB taxonomy): Bacteria > Bacteroidota > Bacteroidia > Cytophagales > Cyclobacteriaceae > Ohtaekwangia. Next base: position 25,600 of record NZ_DATCSD010000168.1, read on the forward strand.
GTTTTTCAGATACGTACCATAACCACTTTTCTCAAGAGGCTTCGCGAGTGTTAGTAATTGATCTTTTGAAATGAACCCTTGACGAAACGCTACCTCTTCAATACATCCAATCTTCAAACCTTGTCGTTGTTCTATAGTCTGAACAAAGTTGGAAGCCTGCATTAGCGAATCAAATGTACCGGTATCAAGCCAGGCAGTTCCACGACTCATGGGAGCAACTGTGAGTTTGCCGCGCTTCAGATAAATATTATTTACATCGGTAATTTCCAGTTCACCACGAGAACTTGGTTTTAGTTCCTTCGAGATCTTTACTACCTCATTGTCATAAAAGTAAAGTCCGGGCACTGCATAATTCGACTTCGGCTTGGCGGGTTTCTCTTCGATAGAAATCGCTTTCTTGTTTGCATCAAACTCTACTACTCCGTAACGTTCCGGATCAGTAACGTGATAGGCAAATACCACTCCTCCATCCGGATCGACATTAGATTGCAATAGTCTCTGCATACCTGACCCATAGAAAATATTATCGCCCAGAATAAGCGCTACTTTATCATTACCAACAAACTTTTCTCCGATTATAAATGCCTGAGCAAGTCCTTCGGGGCGAGGTTGCACTTCATAACTAAAAGAGCATCCCAGATTTTTTCCATCGCCCAACAACTTCTGAAACATCGGCATATCATGAGGTGTAGCGATGATCAAAATTTCCTGAATACCCGCCATCATCAACACCGAAAGCGGATAATAAATCATAGGCTTATCGTACAATGGCATAAGCTGCTTGCTTACTGCAATGGTAAGCGGATATAAACGTGTACCAGAGCCACCGGCTAGAATTATACCTTTCATGTTTTACGTGTTTAGTTAGTACGGGAAGTGTTCATGTTGCCTGTATATCATAGCTACATAAACATTATGGTATACATTACCTTTCCTGATACATCGAAGTATAGTATTTCAAATACTCACCTGAAGTTACATTGTTAAGCCAAGTGGTGTTGGCCAAATACCAGTCAACAGTTTTCTCAAGTCCAATCTCAAATGTCACTTCCGGGCGCCAGCCTGTTTCACTGATAAGTTTTGATGCATCAATCGCATAACGAAGATCGTGGCCAGGACGGTCTTTCACATGGGTTATCAACTTAGCCGATGTTCCATCAGCACGACCCAGTTTCTTATCCATAATGTGACAAAGCAGATTAACCAGATCTATATTCTTCCACTCATTATTGCCACCTATATTATATACTTCGCCAGCTTTACCCTTATGAAAAATAGCATCAATAGCACGCGCATGGTCTTCCACAAATAACCAATCGCGGATGTTCTCTCCTTTACCGTATACTGGTAGCGGCTTGTTGTTAATGATATTGTTTATCATTAACGGAATGAGTTTCTCCGGAAAATGGAACGGACCATAATTATTAGAACAACGGCTGATCATAGTTGGCAACGAAAAACTATTATGATAAGCACTTACAAAGTGATCGCTGCTCGCCTTTGATGCGGAGTAAGGAGATCGCGGATCTATAGGAGTTTCTTCTGTGAAGAAACCTCCGTGCTCCGCTGAGCCATATACTTCATCGGTAGAGATATGATAGAATCGTTTGCCATCAAATGCGCCTTGCCATGCAGTTTGTGCTGCACGAAGTAAATTAAGTGTTCCTATGATATTTGTATTGGCAAACTCTGTTGGGTTATGAAGAGAACGATCTACGTGCGACTCAGCAGCAAGATGTATCACACCATCGATCTCATACTTGGCAAATACTGAATTAAGAAATTCTATATCCAGTATATCACCACGCTCAAAGTTGTAATTCGACTTCTTCTCAATGTCCTTGAGATTTTCGAGATTACCAGCATAAGTAAGTTTGTCGAGATTGACAATGGTATACGCTGGGTATTTATTTACGAAAAGCCGGACAACATGCGAACCGATAAAGCCAGCACCTCCGGTAATGAGTATCTTTTTTGTTGACATGACTGAGGGTTATCGGATGAACTTTTCGAAATTTTTATGGTCGCGTTGGTAGAGCACTTCCTGTGGAAGAGATTTGAAATATTCATAAGTAATTTTCAAACCTTCTGAGCGAGATACTTTCGCTTCCCATCCCAAAATTTCTTTTGCCTTTGTGGTGTTGGGTTGGCGCTGCTTCGGATCATCCTGCGGAAGAGGTTTATACACTACCTTCTGCTTGGTACCTGTAAGCTTCACAATCTCTTCTGCAAAATCACGTATAGTGATCTCATCCGGATTACCAATGTTCACTGGCAGATGATAGTCTGACATCAACAATCTATATATACCCTCCACCTGATCGTCTACATAACAGAAAGAACGCGTTTGTGAGCCATCGCCAAAAACTGTAAGGTCTTCTCCACGCAAGGCTTGTCCTATAAATGCCGGTAATACACGTCCATCATTCAGTCGCATACGTGGACCATATGTATTGAATATACGAATGATCCTTGTTTCAAGCCCATGATACGTGTGATACGCCATGGTGATAGCTTCCTGAAAGCGCTTGGCTTCATCATACACACCACGAGGGCCAATAGGATTTACGTTGCCGTAATACTCTTCTATCTGCGGGTGAATCAGCGGATCACCATATATCTCGGAAGTCGAAGCAACCAATATTCTGGCTTTCTTCACACGTGCCAATCCGAGGAGATTATGTGTCCCTAAAGAACCTACCTTCAATGTCTGAATAGGAATCTTCAGGTAATCTATGGGACTTGCCGGTGAAGCAAAATGAAGTATATATTTCAGCTCGCCTGGTACATGTACAAATGAAGAAACATCGTGATGATAAAATTCAAAATCGGGATGTTTAAAAAGATGTTCAATGTTTCGCAAATCACCTGTTATTAGGTTATCCATAGCGATTACACTATAGCCCTCCTTAATAAATCGATCACAAAGGTGAGAGCCGAGAAACCCGGCTCCTCCTGTGATTAGTACTCTTTCCTTAGCCATTGATCACCTCCCTTCCTATACTGAAATAGGTATATCCTAATTCTTTCATGGTAGTGAGGTCGTAAAGGTTTCTTCCGTCAAAAATTACTTTTCCTTTTACAACTGACGACAATCTTTCGAAATCAGGTGTACGGAACTCAGGCCATTCTGTAGCAATAAATATAGCATCTGCTCCCTCGGCTGCTTCATAGGGTGTTGAGAAGTAATTGATTTTGTCGCCTAAAATTCTCTTCACATTTTCTATCGCTTCAGGATCGTGTGCCTGAATCTTTACACCTTCATTAAGCAAAGCTTCAATATTGTAAAGTGATGGAGCTTCACGAATATCATCGGTGTGCGGTTTGAAAGAAAGGCCCCAAAATGCTATAGTCTTACCCTTCAAATTTCCTTTGAAGTATTCTTTAATTCTCTGGATGAGTATCGTCTTCTGATCAGCGTTTACATCCATCACAGCATTCAGAATTCTAAAGTCGTACTTAGCATCAGAAGCTGACTTCGCAAGAGCCTGAACATCTTTCGGGAAACAACTTCCTCCATATCCTATACCCGGAAATAAAAATCTTTTCCCGATACGGTTATCAGTACCAACACCTTTGCGAACAGCGTCTACATCTGCGCCAACTAATTCGCACAGATTGGCGATCTCATTCATAAAAGTAATTTTCGTTGCCAAGAAAGAGTTTGCTGCATACTTGGTAAGTTCTGCAGAACGCTCATCCATAAAGATGATTGGATTCCCTTGGCGAACATACGGAGCATACAGTGTTTCCATGATCTTGCGTGCACGTGAAGAAGTAGTGCCAATCACGACACGATCAGGCTTCATAAAATCTTCAACCGCCACACCTTCTCTAAGAAACTCAGGATTCGACACAACATCAAAATCAACTTTTGCATTGGCCGCTATTTTTTCACGCACCTTGTCGGCCGTACCTACAGGCACTGTACTCTTGTCAATGATAACTGTATAGTCTGATAGCAACGGACCAAGATCACTGGCCACTTTCAAAATATACTTCAAATCGGCAGAGCCATCTTCTCCCGGAGGAGTAGGCAAAGCAAGGAAGATAACTTTTGCGTCTTTAATGCCCTCAGCTAAATCCGTAGTAAAAAATAATCTCTCCTGTTTAATGTTCCGCTCGAAGAGTTGTTCCAGGCCTGGTTCATAAATGGTGATTTTTCCATTTTGAAGTTTTTTTACTTTTTCCTGGTCAATGTCTACGCAAGTAACAGTGTTTCCGGTTTCTGCAAAACAAGTTCCGGTTACGAGGCCAACGTAACCTGTGCCAACTACAGCTATTTTCATGTAAAATGGGTTTTTGAACCTGCGAAATTAAGATTTTTAAGCAGATTCAGGGCACTTTCACATAATCAGGGTATAATTTCTCTCCATGGTTTTAAGCGAACGACCTAACATTCGTTTGTATGTTGCCATATTATACTCTAACTTTAACGTTTCCAATTACAAAATACTTTATTCTCCATGGAAGTGATAACAGACAGATTAGCAACAATCAGTTTTGATGAAAGTGAAAATCAAAGGATGATTTCTCAAATGGTTAGGGATTTCGGAAACAAAGAAATCAGACCCAACATTATGACTTGGGATGAAAGTCAGGAGTTCCCAATTCAGCTTTTTAAAAAAATGGGTGCGCTGGGACTGATGGGAGTGCTTGTTCCAGAAGAATTCGGTGGCGCGGGATTTGGTTACCTGGAGTACATAACAGCCATTGCTGAGATTGCCCGTATTGATGGGTCTATAGGTTTATCTATGGCAGCACATAACTCACTTTGCACCAATCATATTTTGCTTTTTGCCTCCTCAGAACAGAAGAAAAAATATTTACCTAAGTTAGCTTCATGCGAATTTATAGGTGCTTGGGGCCTCACAGAACCTAACACTGGTTCGGACGCTGGTAATATGCGAACTGTTGCCGTGAGAGATGGTGACTACTATATTATTAATGGATCCAAGAATTTTATAACCCATGGCAAGTCAGGAGATGTAGCGGTGGTTATTGTTCGAACCGGTGAGGTAGGCGATTCACATGGCATGACCGCTTTCATTCTAGAAAAAGGAACCCCAGGTTTCTTCGCAGGCAAAAAAGAAAACAAGTTGGGTATGCGTGCATCAGAAACAGCTGAATTAATTTTTTCAGATTGCCGTGTCCATAAATCTCAAGTTATTGGTAAAGAAGGTGATGGATTTGTTCAGGCTCTTAAAGTGCTGGATGGTGGTAGAATTTCGATTGCTGCACTAAGCCTCGGCATCGCCATGGGAGCCTTCGATGCCGCTCTTCAATATTCACAGGAACGACATCAATTCAACAAACCCATTTCAAGCTTCCAGGGAATTTCCTTCAAACTGGCCGATATGGCAACCAAAATAGAAGCCGCTAAATTGTTGACTCTCAGAGCGGGTGATTTAAAGAATCGCGGCGAAAGTGTAACCAGAGAATCTGCTATGGCCAAGCTCTATGCATCAGAGATAGCAGTGGAAGTAGCCAATGATGCCGTTCAAGTATTTGGAGGCTATGGATATACAAAGGATTTTCCGGTTGAGAAATTTTACCGTGACGCCAAGCTTTGTACTATTGGTGAGGGCACTTCAGAGATCCAGAAACTGGTTATATCCCGGACCATTTTAAAGTAGTGTTGGATAATTCGCTGACATTCTGCTATATTTGCAGCCCTAATTAAGAGATATGCTTATCGTCAACGTAAAAGAGAACGAGTCTATTGACAAAGCGCTGAAGCGTTTCAAGAAGAAGTTTGAAAAAACAGGTGTTTTGAAAGAATTGCGTGCGCGCACTTCATTTGAGAAACCATCTGTTAGACGCAGAAACGAAATCATCCGCGCAGCGTACCGCGAGCAGCAAAGACTGCAGGACAACAACGCTTAACAGCTAGCTGTTTTCTTCAAGTAAGATTATATTCTTGTGGGCAATTCTTTTTGTCCACATTATATCATCATTTTATCCACATATCCTCTGGAGGTATTTCCTTTAGGGGATTATTTTTTTACATTGCTAGTATATACTTCAAGTCTCTATCTAATGAGCTTGGAATGAGGTGTGGATAGCATGGTGGATTCCTTTCTGAAATATCTCCAATACGAGAAACGAGTAAGTGCCAATACTTTATTGGCTTATCGAAATGATCTTGATCAATTTGTGTCATTCCTTACGGGTGTTTTTCCAGATACATCACCTCAGTCCGCTGATCATGGTATCATACGCTCCTGGATCATTCAACTAGTTGAAGATGGAATAGAGTCACCTTCTGTTAACAGGAAGATAGCCTGTCTCCGAACATTCTATAAATTCTTATTGAGGCAGGAGGTTATCAATAAAGATCCCATGCCCAAGATCAAAGCACTGAAGACCAAGAAGCGATTGCCCAATTTTGTGAAGGAAGGTGATATGGTAAAAGTGCTTGACAATCATGTCTTCACAGACGACTTTAATGGATGGCGCAAGAAGCTTATCCTAGAATTATTCTATGGTACTGGCATGCGCTTATCCGAACTGCTCAATTTGAGAGACCTTGATATTAACCTACAAGGACGAACGCTCAAAGTACTTGGTAAAAGAAACAAAGAAAGAGTAATCCCATTTACCGAAAATCTCGTTTCAATTATAGAAGGCTATAGAAGTATAAGGGATAAAGAAGTGGTAAAACAAAATCATAACTTATTGCTTGTAACAGACTCCGGTGAGCCTTGCTATCCTATGATGGTATATAGACTTGTGAAGGATCATTTACAAATCTCCACGGCGGAGAGGAAGAGCCCTCACGTATTACGCCACACCTATGCCACTCACTTATTAAACAAAGGCGCTGAAATAAATGCAGTAAAAGATTTGCTGGGTCACAGCAGCCTTGCCGCTACTCAGGTATATACCCACAATTCAATGGAAAAATTAAAAAAGGTTTTTGACCTCGCTCACCCCAAGGCATAATAGCAATAAAAAAAACAGAACGCTTATGAGTATATAATTACATTTTTATGATGATGGCTGGCACCACATAAAGCCAGTGACACTGTTTTATTTGTTCAACTTTTAAATTTTAACATTATGAAGGTTCAAGTTCATTCCATCCACTTCGATGCTGACAGCAAGCTTATCAATTTCATTCAGAAGAAGCTTGACAAGCTGGATACTTTTTATAATCGCCTAGTGGATAGCGAAGTCTTTCTTAGACTTAACAATGAAGGGATTGAAAACAAAACAGTTGAGATCAAATTACGCGTTCCAGGTAATATGCTTTTTGCAACAGAGAAGGCTCGCTCGTTTGAAGCCGCTGCCGATTTGGCAACAGATGCACTTCGCATGCAACTAGAAAAATTTAAAACAAAAATTAGAAACAGAGAATAATTTCCAATTAACCCAATTCAAAAAATGGCCGTCCGAAAAGATGGCCATTTTTTTATGTACAAAACTTCACTGCTAAGGTATATGATCCGTCAATATCAAAATAAAAACCACCTGGTGAGGTGGTTTTTATTTGCAATCATATAGTTGTTATGCTATTTCTTTGGTGCTGGTGTTGTAGTAGTTGTGGTTCCAGCGGGCTTAGGTGTTACGCCCATCTTCTTCAACACGAGGTCAGATATATCCATCTTTTCATCACCATATAGGATAACATCAAGACCACCGATTTGTTGGTTGAGTATAAATGTAAATCCGTTCTCTTTAGCAGTATCCTCGATAGCTTTACCTACTTTCTTATATACCGGATCCATCAATTGAGTTTGCTTATTCTGAAGATTGGTCTGTGCATCTTGCTGAAGCTTCTCTATGTTCTGTTGTAATTGCTGCAGCTCTCTTTCTGTATTAGCACGAACTGCATCGGGCATAGAGTTAGCCTGGATCGCTGCATTATAGTCAGCAAGTTTCTTCTGAAACTCTTGCACTTTTGCATCAATCTGATTCTTGAGTTGTGTTTGTAACGATTTAAGGTCAGCGTCAATTTGTTTAGCTTCTGGCATCTGACTGAAGATATAGTCAACGTCAGCATAGCCTATCTTTGACGCGGTTTGTGCATAGGATGCAATTGCTCCTAATCCCAGCACCACAAGTAAAACGAGTTTTCTCATTACGATATTCAATTTAGTTTTTGATCTTATCATTAGGATCGCCTAGCCCTAGTTCGTCAAGCACAAAGTCAGTATAGTCATAGCGCGGATCGGTATAAATCATTACAAGCTCTCCGGCTTTATCGAACACTATAGCAAGGTTATTCTGTTTAGCCGCCTTGTCAACCGCATCCCACACTTTATCCTGAATCGGCTTTATCAATTCCTGTTTTTTAAGAAAGAATAACCCGCCAAATCCGAATACTTTCTTCTGATATTCTTTCATCTCGGCTTCTTTCTTTTGTATGGAAGCCGTTCGCTCTTTCCGCATTTCATCTGTGAGCAGTACCTGTTCCGCCTGAAGACTGCTATACATGGCTTCAATCTTCTTGGCCATATCCTGAATTTCCTTTTCCCAAGCTTCGGATAGTTGGCCAATCTCTTCCTGCGCCTTTTTGTATTCAGGCATCTTGTTCAGGATATAATCGGTGTCAATGTACCCGAATCTCTGTGCTTTGACAAAAGTCGGGCCGAAAATGAGAAAAATAATTGTAATTAAATAAACCCGCATAATTATCTGATTTGCTGGCCGATAGTAAAGTGGAATTGTGAGCCGCTAACAGCACCTCTTCCATTCAACGGCACAGGATCAAATCCATATCCCCAGTTCAAACCAATCAATCCAAATGCCGGCATGAATATACGAGCGCCAAAGCCTGCTGACTTATACAATTTAAACGGATTAAAGTCATCGTAATTGTTCCAGTTGTTTCCACCCTCGGCAAATACAAAACCATAGATGGTTGCAGCATTTCCTGTTGTAACAGGGTAACGCAATTCGAGACCCAGCTTGTCGTATGCAATGCCCCCAGCTGTCACCCCAGCTCCACTGTTCAGACTTGTATTATAGTACGGAGGAGTCAACACATTGTTCTGATATCCACGAAGACCAATTACTTCCTGACCAAGCAAGAATGAGTTAAATCCACCGGCCAATCCATCACCACCCAGATAGAATCGTTCGAATGGTCCTATACCAGCTTTGTCAGTATACTTACCAATAAATCCGAAGTGAGCTTTCGCTTCGAGTACCAATTTTTTCTTGTTGTCGAGTGGCAAATAATATTTAGCATCAAACATCCACTTGTGATATTCAATCCACTTGTATCGTTGCGCTGCATCCGCAGTTGAGTAGTTGATATTACGCCACAATGAGAACGGAGGTGTAAGAGTAAGGCTCAATGAAATTGTAGAACCCTGCGAAGGGTACATCGGGTTATCGATGCTATTACGCGCAAGTGTTGTATTAAAGGTAAAGCTGTTTGATATACCATCGGTATAGCCGAGACCTGAGTTCCAGTTATGGAGTATATATCGTAAATACGATACAGAGTTTGTTAACGTAAAGTAATTATCAGGCCATTCGAGCAAGCGCCCTAAACCAACAGATACACTATGTACCTGCAGACGGGAAGAATTGTCGCTTGAGGACGAACTTGATCCATACGGATAACGCTGGAACGAACTATTAAAGCTTACCGACAGTGAATGTGGTTTACGTCCGCCCAACCATGGTTCTGTAAAGGAGAAGCTATAACTCTGGAAAGATCTTCCGTTCGCTTGTGCACGCAATGAAAGTCGTTGACCATCTCCTACTGGCAGAGGACGCCAGTTATCGAAGTGAGGTATATTTCGTAACGAGAAGTTGTTGAACGTTAAACCCAGTGTTCCCACAAAGCCATAGTATCCTCCCCAGCCTCCTGAAAGTTCTACTTGATCGTTAGACTGTTCCTCCACAGTCCATTCGATATCTACCGTTCCGGTCGCCTGGTTAGGCACTAGATTCTGCCCAATCTTATCTGGAGCAAAATATCCCAGTTGACCAAGTTTTTGTTGCGTACGAATGATATCCGAACGTCTGAACTTCTGGCCAGGAACTGTACTTAGCTCTCTTCGTATAACGTGATCGCTTGTGCGATCATTACCCGATATAGTAACTTCGTTGATCGTAGCCTGCTCTCCTTCTGATATACGCATCTCCACATCGATAGAATCGCCCGCAACAGCAACTTCAACAGGTGAAATATGGAAGAACAGATAACCATCATCCATATACAAACCACTAATGTCTAATCCCTTCGGGTTGAATTGTAATTTCTTATCAATAAGTTCCTTGTTATATACATCACCTTTACTGATGGCGAGAACGGCACTCAACTGCTTGTCGGTATATATATAGTTACCTGTCCAGATGATATTGCGGAAATAGTATTTAGGACCTTCATAGATCTTAAAGTCTATATTGATAGTACGGTTATCATGAGCATATACTGTATCCACCACTATTTCAGCATCCCTGTATCCTTTTGAGTTATAGTATTCTATTATCTTCTTTTTATCCTCTTCGTAATCTGCCTGAATAAATTTAGAGCTTGTGAAAAGGTTTAGCTTTACATTATCATTTAGAAACTCTTTAAATTCTTTTTTGCTAACGGTATAACTCGAGTCGAAAAACTCTTTTGGGTTCAACGAGAATAATTCTTGCAATAATGTTCTATGTAAAGCAAATCTCGGACGTTCGTGCGTCTTCTTCATTTTCTTTTTAAGCTTGGCATCATCTAGCTCCTTATTGCCAACAAATGAGATTCTGTTGATCTTTACTTTTGATTTCGGATTAACGGCAATCTTCAGACGTATACCATCGCGGTTGAGTGTATCTTTCTCCTGCAGAATTTTTACTTCTGTATTCAGGAAGCCTTTCTTAACAAAATATTTTCTTACGGCTAACTCCGTATTACGGATCATAGCATCGTTCACAATTTTACCGCGAATAAGTGTGAGGTCTTCTTTAAGACCACTTTCCTGTGATTTGTTTATGCCCGTAAAATAAAAACCTGTGAGTCTTGGTCGCTCTGCCAATACAATGTTGAGGAAAACGTTAGTGCCTTCTACCTTATCAACCTGGATCGTTACATCGCCAACAAGTCCGTGTTTCCAGAGACTGCGAATGGCATTTGTAATGGCATCTCCTGGTATTTTTATTTTATCACCCACCTTCAATCCGGTAAGCGATACCATCGCATTCTTATCAAGAACATTAAGCCCTGTTACTTCTATACCAGCGATCGTGTACTCTACCGGGTTGGCATAGTTGAGCGTATTTTCCGTACCAGCACTATTACGATTTTTTCTGAATTGAGCCCAGGCATTTGCCGTAATACCAATCAGGATAATCAGAAATAAAACTTTCTTCATCAACTTACGGGGTTCAATTGTTCGCTTGTTTTTCCAAATCTTCGTTCGCGCTGCTGATACGACCAGATTGCTTCATACAGGGTTTCCTTTCGGAAGTCCGGCCAGAGTGTGGGAGTGATAAACAATTCAGTGTATGCAATCTGCCACAGTAAAAAATTGCTCACGCGCAGTTCGCCACTGGTCCTGATCAGCAACTCTGGATCTGGGATGCCTGAAGTCTCCAAATAGTTTTCAAAGACCCGTTCATTTATTTCGCCCGGAGTTAATTTTCCTTCCTTCACATCGGCAGCTATTTTATTCACTGCCTTAAGTATCTCCCACCTGCCACTATAGCTTAGCGCCAAGTTAAGTATCATTCCGCTGTTGTTCTTTGTCTGATCAATAGCCCACTGAAGGTTTTTCTGACAATCTTGTGGCAGATGAGATGTTTCTCCAATAGTGGAAAGCTTTACCTGATTTTCCATTAACGTTCCGATCTCCTGTTTCAGTGTGCTCACCAGGAGTTCCATTAAGCCATCGATCTCAGCTTTCGGCCTGTTCCAGTTTTCTGTAGAGAAAGCGTATAAAGTCAGATACTTAATCCCTAATTCTCCGCAGCCTTCGGTTACATCGCGCACTGCCTGCACAGCATTACGGTGACCAAAAATGCGCATAGCACCTTTCTTTTTAGCCCATCGACCATTACCATCCATGATAACAGCAATGTGCTTGGGCAAATTATTGAGATCGATATGTTCTTTCAGGGAAGCCACAGGGGGCCAAAAGTAGTAAAAAGCGATTTGGGTTAAAAGCCTGTGGAGTGATGTACTCTTACTATTTATACGGATTTTTGGGGCATGGAATGTCGTAGAAGGTACGGGTTATGCTAATGCCGAGATAATAATAGGCATCGTTGTCGTTAGGATTTCCGTACTTGAAATTTTTATAGCGCTGATCACCTGCAGAGACGTTGTCGAGGTAATCAAAAAATGTTTTACGCACACCAAACTCCAATGAAAAATACCATTTAGGTGTATATACATATTTGATGCCGGCACCAAACGGAACAGCCATCTGTACATTGCTATACTCAGCCGTTTTCTCGGCATTGCCGGATATTCCAAATAAGCCAAGACCACCAAAGAGATAAGGTGAAAGTCTGACGAATTTTTTTGGATCACGCCAGTTCAAAAAATGATACTCCATAACCAATGAAGCCTCCATGAGAAACAGATCGAATGATGCATCGCGTTGAACAGCGAAAGCATCGATCGGTTTTTCTGAGGCTCCAATCTTTCCCCCCGTAATGGCAGTGCGCAAGCTCACTACATTGCTCAGATTAGAGCGGTAGAAAACTGTAGCCGCCGGCTTTGAATATTTAAAATTATAGAAACGTACGAGGTCGCCCGTATAGTTAAACGTACCAATTCCAAAACCTACTTCCGATCGTTGTGCGAATGCTGACATTACACTCGCCAAGATTAATCCAACAACTATAGACGCTTTGCTGGAGATATTTATCATCTGAATTTTGCCCTGTGAAATGATTTGCCAAGTATATAGGTAAGCTTGATAGAAGTTACCATAATGATATCTCTGTTGCCTTTGCTTCCGCGGAGGTTGGTATTACCCTTGGCATCTGTGTATTCTTCTCCGTATCCTGACAACACGTTATAGGTTTGTCCGTCACGTCCTGTATAGGAATGATCAGGAGGAAGTATCTCGTTTGTTCGATAAGACATTGCCTTTGCAAGTTCATTATTTCCAAAAACTCCGAGGTCAACATAACTCTTGCTCACATCATCAATATAGTCTGTGAACAGATAGCGGAAGCCAATCTCTCCGGAGAGATCGAACACCTCGTTAAGTCTAAAACGTGCACCGATACCAATTGGTATAGATACCTGAATTCTTTTATACGGTTTTATACCATAGTTAGCGTCACCTTCCTGTAACTGTGAGTGTTGACCTTCTGTGCCAAGAGGTTGCAGACTTACCCACTTACCAGCTTCCGGTAATGGATTACCTTGCAAATCTGTTGCCGGGGCTTTTGCCTGAGGATTGTGGTGAAATACAGCTACACCAGCAAATATATAGGGAGTCCAAGCCACACGACTGATATACGTTGCCTGGTTTTCGAACAGATCTATACTTGCTACAATTGAAAGTTCCTGTATGCGGTTTCTGAAAGATAGATTTCGCCTGTAGCGATATACACCATTGTCCAAGTCTGCGGCATCTGCTGACTTCTGATCAGAGCCTCGCAGTGTTCCATACATGAACTGCGCTGTTAAAGTATAGCGCGGGCCAAAGCGATGACCGAACGATAAACCGATAGCTGGTCGAGTGAAAGATATATCGGTACTGAATTTACTGGTGGTTGGTGCTAAGTCACCATAATAATTCAATGCATTGACCGAAAGACCAATCATACTATAGACTTTCTCCTTACCAAAGACAGATTTCCTTCCCCGGTAAGTCATCATCCTCTTATTGTTTTTCTGAATTTGCCTTCTGTTCATTTGAGCCAGGACGTCTTGCGCTCCTGTTAACAACAGAGTAGTAAATAAGGCCAAGATTAGCTTTCTCATGGACGCATCTATAGATCAGTGAATTACAAAAGTAAATATTTAATTTCGAATGTCCAGCCCCCAGTTTAGCTTTTGCCTCAACGTCTTGAAGTAATGTTGCCCCTCTAATTGTATCAAATTTACCTTGAAATCGGCCTTCGATACCTTCAATTTAATGGTGGCATCAACGGAGGCTACACGCGAATCGAGGGATATTAAAAATTTTTTACTTCTTCCTTCAACACCAAAAGTTATTTCAGAACCATCGGCTACTACGATTGGTCTAACCGTAAGATTATGGGGACTCACGGGTGTGATTACAAAATTTTCGGATCGAGGAAAGATTAAAGGACCTCCACAACTAAGTGAATAACCGGTAGAACCTGTGGGTGTCGCTACAATTATTCCATCAGCCCAATAAGAATTAAGAAACTCTCCATCGATATAGGTGTGAATGGTAATCATAGACGAGCTGTCTTTCTTCACGATTGTTACATCGTTCAGTGCGAAGTTCAAATCGCCAAACACGTCCTTATTGGTCTCCAGGCGCAAAACTGAACGCATGTCAAGTGTATAAGCGCCTTCACAGACCTTCATTACTGCCTGTTCGGCCTCTTCTTTACTGTTTGTAGCGAGAAAGCCCAGTCGGCCGGTGTTGATACCCAATACGGGTATTTCCTGTTTTCCGATATGTGTAACAGAGTCGAGCAAAGTGCCATCGCCACCAATGCTTATTAGGGCGTCAACTTTTTTTAAAGAGTCGCCAATGTCAAAAGTTTTGAGCTTTAGTTTTTTGAAAGCAGGAGCTGTAAGGAATCTGCTGAACTTCTCCGATACCAGTATCTCTGCTTTATAGCTCGAGAGAGCTTCAAAAACACGAATGATGAAAGGCGCTGATTGACGGTTAAATTCTTTTCCATGTACAGCGATACGCATGCGATGTCTGGTTTAAATCTTACTGAGGCCGTCTTTACATGTTAAAGATAGAAACGACTGATCGATAGAACAACGACTGAAGAAGGATTATGATAACGCAATCGTTGGATACAATAAGATATTAGTATGTCTTTCTCAGCAAGAGAGACGCCCAGGTTTCACGTTCATCTCTTTGTACCTCTTGCAAACTAAATTTTGCACCTTCATTCAACAGGTCTGCAATATCATGAGTATAAAATCCACTGAGCAGGAGTAATCCACCGGGTACGAGGTATTGCTGATATAGCTTGATCTCATCCAGCAACACATTCTTGTTGATGTTAGCAAGTATAATGTCAAACGTTCCGGTAATGTCCAACTGTTGAAGTTTACCCTGCTGCAAGGAAATGTTTGTACACTGATTCACTTCAATATTCTCATTGCCATTTATAACGCTCCATTCGTCTATATCAAAAGCCACCACTTCCTTCGCGCCTCGTTTAGAGGCCATGATTGAAAGTATAGCCGTGCCACAACCTGCATCCATCACACGCTTATGTTGATGATCTATCGTGAGCTGCCCCTTCACCATCAGGTAGGTTGTTTGATGATGCCCTGTGCCGAACGACATCTTGGGCGTAATGGTAATTACGTATGGATATTCTTTCTCGATCTTATGAAACTCAGCACGAATAACACACTGGTCTTCTACAAAAATGGGTTGATAACTCTTCTCCCACTCTTCATTCCAATTTTGTTTTTCAATACGATCCTGATAAAAGACTAATGGAAATTGCCTACCATAACGTTCCTTTACTTCGAGCAGTCTTTCCTTATCGTAATTCTCAAGCTCAACATAGGCTTCAAATCCTTTTTCTGTTTCCATAAATGTATCGAAACCCGCCTCTGCAATTTCGGCCATCAGGATTTCAGAAAAATCAGGATCACAGATTACTTGGAGGCGGGTATAATACATATTCAAAATGACAGCGTATAGATTAAGCTCCTTTGATAACTTCTGTAAATTCTCTCGACTTCAAAGAAGCTCCACCCACTAAACCACCATCTACATCCGGACATGCAAAAAGTTCTTTTGCGTTAGCAGCATTTACACTTCCTCCATAAAGTATAGAAATAGAATCTGCAACGGACTGGCCATACTTCGCAGCAAGATGCTTGCGAATTACTGCGTGCATATCCTGTGCTTGTTGTGCAGTAGCGGTCTTACCCGTTCCTATAGCCCATACCGGTTCGTAGGCAATTACAATTTTCTTGATTGTATCAGCATCGAGGTGAAAGAGACTTTCTTCAACCTGTTTTTTTACCAAGGCTTCGTGCCCATTGCTCTCACGCACTTCAAGCGGCTCTCCGCAGCAGTAGATCGGAGTTAATCCGTGCTTCAATGCTATATCTACTTTCTTGGCCAGTAATTTTCCATCTTCACCAAAATATTGTCTGCGCTCGCTGTGGCCAAGAATTACATACGGCACGCCTATAGATTTAAGCATTGCAGCAGATACCTCACCGGTATAGGCGCCAGACTCATGCTCGCTGCAGTTCTGTGCACCAATCGATATCCGGGCACTTGCACCCAGTTGGTTTTTGATGGGCAACAGATAAGGAAAAGGAACACAGAAAATAATTTTAGCATCGCTCTTTACTTCATCGGCTACCATACCTGCTATTTCAGAGGCAAGTATGTTTCCCTCTTCAAGAGTCTTGTTCATCTTCCAGTTTCCGGCTACAATTTTCTGGCGCATAGTCAATATTGTTTGGTTATGATTTTTTTGAGCGTCAAAGATAGAGTGATAAAGCTAAAAGCTGAAAGTAAACCAGCCTGAATTTATACTCTATCCAAAATGATTAACCCCTATCTTTTATTGGGTTTGTAATGCGATTCGCGAAAAAGCTGCTGCGCATTACTGATCTCCATCAGTTGAGGAAGTGTGGTTTCCGGATGCGACTCCATATACTTATTCACAATACGCCAGCCAACCCACTGCCCTATACGGCCCGGGCATTTCTCACCTACCTGCACAGTTACCGGGCGCTCGCCTAAATAATCTTTCTTTACTACATGACTTGTTTCAAACAGCACATTGCTTTCAATGAAGCGTGCCCATATCAGATCTTCATTGGCACGTGAGCCTCTTATCTCTTCAGGAGTATACCAGATCAGCACACTATCGGGTATACATGGCAGCATATGTTTGGCAAAGTAAAACGACTTTCCGTAGGCAACCATATCAGCCAAAACAGTTTTATCCTTCATATCTGTTTTGTTGAAATAATTGTCAATGCCATAGATGAGCAAACACGATGGCACAATGTCATCCGGATCATATTTACGCAACAGGTAATCATAAACCTTCGGGCGATACTTGGCTCCTTTACCAAGATAAAAATCCAGACTCACAATAATGAGCGAATCGCTCACTAACATATCCGTATCCAATCCGGAAATTATAGTTTGTATTTTGGGAGGAGTAAAATCAGGATAATAATATTGGAGATTGGTAAAGGCTTCTTCAAATGTAGCCTTCAAAGACGACAGATCACCGAACACTCTTTTTACTTCGGATTGTATCGTATCAAGATGCGGATTATTGAATCGCGCATATAGTTCATTTATAAAAACAGAATCTCCCGGATATTCTGCTCTGCGAAATATATAGTCGCGAATCAATGGTTGGTGCGTTAGTACATTTACCAGATCCGTTTTACTCTTCACATTTACCAGCGAATCCTGAAACTGCTCTAGTACAACAGTAACTTTTTTGCCTGCAGTATCGGGAACAAAAGCACATTTGTCTTCTTCCTCTTTTGTACAACCGGCCAGCACAAGTATAAAGAAGGAAACTGCAAGCAGTAAATTCTTCATATAATTAGAAATTTAAGCTGCGAAGATCGACTTTTTTATGACACAGAAACAACGCGCAGCAAGAGGTATTATTTCGCATCGAAGGTGAGCGAATTTACCTGCTGATCTTTGGTAAGGCGCAAACTTTTTACTTTACCACGAACGGTAACGTGTACGAGATTCGATTGATCGTCATGTATTTCCATGATGATGTTGTTCATCACCTGCACGGTTTTTAATTTTTTTATATTCTCAACTTCCACATAAAATATAAATGCTTCACCTTCCTGTTCATGCCCCAGGTAATGTAGTTTTTGTGCTTTGTTATCTACTGTAATCTTGAGATGATCGTTAATATAGGGCATCATCATAGCATCAATTGTAGTGCCTTTGGGTGCAGTTATATCCAGCTCTGGCTGATTCATTTTTTGACGCATCGTCAATTCCAGATCATCTACAAAAACACGCATCATAATCTCCAGCGCTTTGTCCTTTTCATCAAACTCGATCTCGGTTACCGATACATGAAGCGGGTGCAGCATAATGGAAAAGATCATGCTATGAACGAATGACAGAAATGAAAATGAAGTCATGAAATACTGTGCTTGAAAACTTTAACGGTTTCAAAAATAATACCGAATGCAGAAATTAACGAACCTTCTTTCACACCACTTGATCCGTCTATAACCTTTTTGTAAAAGCCCGAACAGAATACGTTCGCTGTTTTTCAAAATTATCTCCTATACTTGTGCCCTTTTTAAATTCTTCATTTGGTTAACTATGAGCGAGTTTCAACTGTATTTCGGCTTGGGCAAAGACCACATTCTGGATTATACCAACGGCTATGACCACATTCTATTTGTGGTTGCGCTCTGTGCGTTATACCTCATGCGCGACTGGCGCCAGGTGCTTATTCTGGTTACTGCGTTCACCATCGGTCACTCCGTCACACTGGCACTTGCTACACTTTCAATTATATCGGTTAAGGCAGAGCTTATCGAGTTTCTTATACCACTCACCATCTTTATAACCGCGGCTTCTAACCTGTTTAAAAATGAAGACAATCTTTCAGGGCGACCTATCCAGCTAAACTATTTTTTTGCTGCATTCTTCGGGCTTATCCACGGCCTGGGATTTTCTTATTATCTCAAAAGTATTCTCGGTAAAGATGAGCGGATCATATCCCAGCTATTAGCCTTTAATCTTGGCCTGGAGGTTGGCCAGATAATTATTGTTGCCATCTTTCTGACAGCCAGTTTTCTTTTGGTCGATTTATTCAGCGTAAACCGGAGAGACTGGAAAATGGTGATCTCATCCGCTGTAGCGGGAATCGCTTTGATGTTAATGAAAGAAAAAGCATTTTGGATCGGATAATACTTATTAACCTATATATGAAACGTATCTTAAAAATTTCCCTCCTGGTCGTGACGATGCAGGCAGCCTGGGCACAGGAAACGCCCAAGTGGCAAGGCAAGTTTGAGCAACTTGATCAAATCTTGCCAACCCCGAACGAATACCGGTCGGGCTCTGGTGCACCAGGACCCAAATACTGGCAACAAAAAGCTGACTATGTTATTAATGTTGAATTGAATGATGAAAACCAAAGCGTGACCGGTTCTGAAACCATCACCTATCATAATAATTCTCCTGATGTATTACGTTACCTCTGGTTGCAGCTCGACCAGAATAAACTGGCAGAAGGTAACATGACACAAAAGACAAGAGCCACTACACTACGCGATTCTGTTGATGCAAAAACAGCAGGCTCTACCTATAACTTGTACGACTTTGATGGAGGCTTCAAGATCAAGTCAGTGAAAGATGCTGGTGGTAAAGAATTACCTCACCTGGTAAACTATACTATGATGCGCATTGATCTGCCCCAACCACTTAACCCCGGACAGAAATATACCTTCTCTATTGATTGGTCATACAATATCAATGATGGAGTGCGGGTTCGTGAACGTACGCAGTTTGAATACTTCCCAGAAGATGGTAACTATTCGTATGTAATTGCTCAGTGGTTTCCTCGCATGTGTGTATATGACGACTATGAAGGATGGCAGAATAAACAATTCCTCGGACAAGGCGAATTTGCTTTACCATTCGGTGATTACAAAGTGAAGATCACTGTTCCTGCCGATCACATCGTAGGGGCTACCGGTCAATTGAAAAATGCTGAAGCTGTATTGAGCAAAGAACAGGTTGATCGCCTCAACAAAGCAAAAACTTCATTTGATAAACCTGTTATTATCGCTACACAACAGGAGGCTGTTCAACGCGAAAAAACAAAATTGAAAGAGAAGAAGACTTGGGAGTTCCAGGCTGAGAACGTGCGCGACTTTGCATTCGCCACATCACGTAAATTTATATGGGACGCACAAGCTGTAAAGATCGGAAGTAAAACTCCGCTGGCGATGTCTTTCTATCCAAAAGAAGGAAATCCGCTGTGGGAAAAAGAATCTACCAAAGCCGTTAAGAATGCTATCGAAGTATACTCTCGCATGACGATCGATTATCCTTACCCGGTAGCAATCTCTGTTCATGCTGCACACCAGGGCATGGAGTATCCTATGATCTGTTTCAACTATGGTCGTCCAGCAAAAGACGGAACTTATACTCCTGCAGTTCGCAAAGGAATGATTGGAGTAATCGTACACGAAGTGGGTCATAACTTCTTCCCGATGATCATCAACAACGATGAGCGCCAAACCACCTGGATGGATGAAGGTGTAAATACATTTGTTCAATTGGTAACAGAGATTGAACGTTACCCAGATGTGGACTTCGACAGAGGTAAACCTGCTGCGTTGGTTCCGTATATGAAAGGGGACCGCACAACGATGCGCCCGCTGATGATAAACTCCGAGCAGGTAATTCAATTTGGTAACGAACAATATGCAAAGGCAGGAACGGGTTTGTTCATGCTGCGTGAGACTATTATGGGTCGTGAGTTGTTCGATAAAGCTTTCAAAGAATATGCAAACCGCTGGGCCTTTAAACATCCTAAGCCTGCAGACTTCTTCCGTACAATGGAAGATGCATCGGCTGTAGATCTTGATTGGTTCTGGAAAGGATGGTTCTATACTACCGATGTTTGTGATCAATCGATCGACCAGGTGAAGTGGTTCAAGATGCGCAAAGAAGAAACAGATCCTGAAAAGAAAAATCTGAAAGTAAAGCAAGGCGACTTGAATGCTGATGGCAGCGAAAAGAAATTCGATAACTTCAACAACGGTCCTGAGCCATTCAGTCTTACGAATACAGACCCTCGCATGTATGGTGAATTCAGAAGCACCATCGATGACAAGGCGATCATGCAGAAGCTGGATAATAAAAATATATACGAAGTAACGTTGAGTAATAAAGGCGGACTGGTGATGCCGGTAATTATTCAGTGGACGTATAAAGATGGTTCAAAAGAAATTGAACGTATACCGGCAGAGATCTGGCGCATCAATGAAACGAAAGTGACCAAGGTATTTGTGAAGGATAAAGAAGTGACCAACATTGTGATCGATCCTTATCAGGAAGTTACCGATATCAATGCGCAGGACAACACCTTCCCGAAAACGGCTTCTTCTAAATTTGACGATTTCAAAAAGAAAAACTAATACCGTTATCTGTTACACGTTAATAGCACTCGCGGGTATTAACGTGTAACAATCAACTGATAACGGAACATGAATTCAACAACATCATGAGAGTACTATTAGCAATTATATTCACGTGTGTGCTGATCCGTGTATCAGCACAGACACAACCACAGCAACAGTGGAAAGGTAAATTTGAACAACTCGATCAGATACTGCCAACGCCCAATGCTTATCGCACAGGCTCTGGTGCTCCGGGCCAAAATTACTGGCAACAACGTGCTGACTATGTTATAAATGTTGAGGTAGACGACAATACACAATTGCTCACCGGATCAGAGACTATAACTTATCACAACAATTCTCCTGAGCCTTTAACATTCCTCTGGCTTCAGCTCGATCAAAATATACTAGCAGATGATAACATGACCTCACAAACCAAGACTGGTGCTGTGCGCGACTCTGTACCTGCAGGTTTCTTTAACATGATGACGGGCGTAAAGACATCTGACTATAAAGGCGGATATACTATCAAATCGGTAAAAGATGCTGCTGGCAAAGCACTGCCTCATACGATCAACCACACGATGATGCGTGTTGATCTGCCTGCGCCACTCAAAACTGGTGAGAAATATACTTTCTCTATTGACTGGAGCTATACTGAATACAATCGCCAGATATTTAATCAACGGGGTGGCTATGAGTTTTTTCCGGATGATGGCAACTATGTATATACTTTCGCGCAGTGGTTCCCACGCATGTGCGTGTTCGATGATTATGAAGGATGGCAGAACAAACAGTTCCTCGGGCAAAGTGAGTTTGCACTTACCTTCGGAAATTACCGCGTGCGTATTACCGTTCCTGCCGATCACATCGTAGGAGCAACAGGTACTATTCAGAATCCGAAAGAGGTGTTAACAAAAGAACAGCAAGAACGCCTGGAGAAAGCAAAGAAATCATTTGACCAACCGGTGTTTATCGTTACACAGGACGAAGCTGTTCAGAAGGAAAAAACAAAAGCCACCAAGAAAGCAACGTGGGAGTTTTATGCAGAGAACGTTCGCGATTTTGCTTTTGCTTCTTCACGTAAATTTATCTGGGATGCACAATCGGTAAAGGCTGGCGACAAAACACCACTAGCCATGTCGTTGTATCCGAAAGAAGGAAATCCGTTGTGGGAAAAGGAATCAACCAAGGCTATCAAAAATGCATTGGAAATATACTCTCAGCGCACGTTCAATTATCCTTACCCGGTAGCATACTCTATTCACACAGCGAATCAGGGTATGGAATATCCGATGATTTGCTTCAACGGTTCACGCCCCAACAAAGACGGTACCTATTCACAGCAAAAGTTGATCGGTCTTGTACAGGTAGTTGTACACGAAGTGGGGCACAACTTCTTCCCGATGATCGTTAACTCAGACGAGCGTCAGTGGACCTGGATGGACGAAGGCTTGAACACTTTCCTTGAAAAAGAAACCGTACGCGTCCGCTATCCTGAACTATATGGCACACATGGTACACCAAAAGGTATCATTCCTTTTATGAAGGGTGACAAGAGCCAGATGCGTCCGATCATGAGCAACGGTGACGATATGCGCTATAACGAGTTTGGTGCTAACGGCTATACCAAACCTTCTGCAGCACTTACACTGCTTCGCGAAACGGTGATGGGTCCTGAGTTGTTTGATAAAGCATTCAAAGAATACTCTGAGCGCTGGGCCTTCAAACATCCGAAGCCTGCAGATTTCTTCCGTACGATGGAAGACGCATCGGGTGTTGACCTTGATTGGTTCTGGAGAGGCTGGTTCTATTCTACAGACAATGTTGATGTTTCTGTTGAAGATGTAAAGTGGTTCCAGTTAAAGAACGAACAGGTTGATCCTGAAAAGAAAAACGTAAAGACTAAAAAGGGAGACCTTAATGCCGAGAAAACCAACGGTAACGCTACTGATTTCAGCAATGGTCCTGAACAATTTACACTTGTTAATACGCCTGACCAGATGTATGGCGAGTTCAGAAGCCGCATTAACGATAACGATGTGCGTAAAAAACTGGAAGGCAGAAATATATACCAGGTCAAATTCAAAAACGTTGGTGGCCTGGTAACTCCGCTGGTAATTGAGTGGACATATAAAGATGGTTCAAAAGAAATTGAACGTATACCGGCCGAGATCTGGCGCATTAATGAAAACGAAGTGGTGAAAGTTTTTGTGAAGGATAAAGAAGTGGTAAACATTGCCCTCGATCCTAACTTTGAGCTGGCTGATATAGATATGGCAAACAACGTTTTCCCGAAGAAAGCTGTTGATTCCAAATTCGATCAGTTTAAAAAGAACAACTAATTGATTTTTGTTTTAAAAAACATAGAGCCATCCTTTAAAAGGGATGGCTTTTTTATTTATTTAACCTTATGATTCCGAAAACTCATTAACCCATGAAATTCTATATTCTCATTATCCCGGCTCTTCTGCTAAGTATATTTGCCAGCGCACAGGACCAAAAAAAATGGCAAGGTAAATTTGAACAGCTCGATCAGCTTTTGCCAACGCCCAACCAGTATCGTACTGGTTCCGGTGAACCTGGCGCTAAATACTGGCAGCAACGTGCCGACTATACAATCGATGCAGAGATCGATGAACCTACCAATACACTGAAAGGCAAAGAGACCATCACTTACTATAACAATTCACCGGAGACGTTGAAATATCTCTGGCTTCAACTGGATCAGAATATCAATAAAAAGGGCAACGAAGATTTTGGCAATTACTTCGGCCCTGTTCGCGATTCTCTTCCAACACTATATATGCAGTACATCACACGTGCTGTTGAGTTTGAAGGTGGCTACAGCATTCAGTCGGTAACGGATAAAGCCAGCAAGAATCTTCCGATCACTATCAACAACACCATGATGCGTATAGACCTGCCGGTAGCTGTCAAGCCCGGTGAGAGCTATACATTTAACGTAGCATGGACGTATCCTATAACTGATAGAAGTTTATTCCTCCTCTCACGCGAAGGTTATGAACACTTCCCTGAAGACAACAACAATGTATACCTGATTGCACACTGGTTCCCACGCATGTGCCAGTTCGATGATTATGAAGGATGGCAGAATAAACAGTTCCAACGTCTCGGAGAATTTGCATTGGAGTTTGGAACGTATAAAGTAAATATTACCGTGCCGGCCGATCACCTTGTTGCATCTACCGGTGCATTGCTCAATGCCAAAGATGTTCTCTCTGCCAAAGAGCTGGAACGTTTTGAAAAAGCAAAATCATCGTTCGATAAACCAACGATAATTGTAACAGAAGAAGAAGCGCGCGCTAAAGAGAAAACAAAATCAACCGCGAAGAAGACCTGGAAATTTCAGGCCGACAATGTGCGCGATGTAGCGTTTGCTTCATCCCGTAAATTCATTTGGGATGTGCAGGCCGTAAAACTTCCTACCAACACGGTATTGGCCATGTCATTCTATCCGAAAGAAGGGTTACCAGTATGGTCTGAAGAATCTACCAAAGCTGTAAAGAACGCTGTTGAGATATACTCGAAATATACTTTCGATTATCCGTACCCGGTAGCTATATCTGTGAACACATCCAATATAGGTATGGAGTTTCCGATGATCAGTTTCAACGGAGGTCGTCCGCGTAACGGACAAATGAGCGATAATGCCAAGGCTGGCATGATCGGAACAATTGTGCATGAAGTTGGGCATAATTACTTCCCGATGATTGTAAGCTCCGATGAGCGCCAGTGGATGTGGATGGATGAAGGACTGAATACATTCTTGCAAACACGCACCGAGATGGAACGTTACCCTGCATTTCATCATACTACACCTAAAGATATAGTGCCCTATATGAAAGGCGATAAGAGCGTGATGCGCCCGGTGATGAATACATCGGATAATGAACGCTTAAATGCTTTTGGCTCCAACTACTATGCAAAACCTACTGTGGCATTGACAATCCTTCGCGAGACGATTATCGGGAAAGATTTGTTTGATAAAGCTTTCAAGGAATATGCTAACCGTTGGATGTACAAGCATCCGCGTCCGGCAGATTTCTTCCGGATGATGGAAGAAGCTACAGCCGTTGACCTTGATTGGTTCTGGCGAGGATGGTTCTTTACTACCGACAACGTGGATATATCGGTGGAAGATGTGAAGTGGTATAAACTCAATACAGCACAGGCAAATGTTGAGAACAAAAACAAAACAGCAAAAGCTGGCGACCTCAGCGCCAAAGCAACAGATAAGCCCAACTCTGACTTTAGTCAGGGACCACAGCCATTTACTGTGCTGAATACAGAAGATAAAGCTTACGGAGAATTTCGCAGTCGCATTGACGATAACGCCGTACGCCAAAAACTGGATGGCAAAAATATATACCAGGTGAAATTCAAGAACAACGGTGGACTGGTTATGCCGCTTCTGATTGAGTGGACCTATAAAGATGGCTCGAAAGAAGTCGAAAATATACCAGCCGAGATCTGGCGCACAAATGAAAATGAAGTGAACAAGGTTTTTGTCAAAGAAAAAGAGGTTGTAAATATTGCGCTCGATCCTAACTCCGACTTAGCGGATGTAGATGTTAGCAATAATGTGTTCCCCAAGAAACCGGCAGAGTCAAAATTCGATCAATTCAAAAAGACCAACTAAAAAATTACCTCGCGCCTTGATAACCTCAAGGCGCGATTGTTTTTAATATAGTTACCAACAGTATAAATCGAACCTATTCCCTATGAAGTTGAAATATATACTTCCGTTTATGATTATAGCGCTGCAGGCGCAAGCACAAGTGGAGAAAAAAGAAACCGGCAACCTGTTGTTGGAAGGTGTACCGGAAATTCCCGCCACTGTGATGGAGCGAATGAATCAATATCAAAACACACGTTCCGCCGGATTCAACGGCTGGCACCCGGATGGCAAGAGTATATTGATCAGCACACGCTTTGCTGAAACGTCACAAGTACATAGTGTACATCATCCCGGTGGCGATCGCAAGCAACTTACATTTTTCAAAGAACCGGTAGCCGGAGTAAGTTTCTGTCCGGACCCTTCTTATAAAGGATTTATGTTCTCGAAAGATATAGGTGGCAATGAATTTTCTCAGCTCTTCTGGTTTGAACCGGCTACCGGTAAATATGAAATGATATCAGACGGAAGTCGTTCGCAAAATTCACTGAGTGCATGGTCTAACAAGGGCGACCGTTTTATTATGGTAAGCACGCGCAGAAATAGTAAAGATTATGATCTATATCTCTGCGACATGAAAAATCCGAAGGAAGCAAAACTGATCCTGCAAAAGGGAGGTTCGTGGTCTGCTATAGATTGGTCGCCAGACGATCGTAAACTGATTGTTGAGAACTATATATCTGCCAATCGGTCCTACCTGCATATTCTCGATATAGAGACAGGTGCACTTAGTCCGATCAATCCTTCAACGGAAGAGATCTCCTATAGTGGTGCACTCTGGTCAGCCGATGGTAAAGGTATATATATCATCAACGACCAGGGCAGTGAATTCAGCATGCTGAAGTATTACGATGTTGCATCCAAAAAATTCACCACTATAACATCTTCCATTCCCTGGGATGTATCGGGTATAACGATTAACAAAAATCGCAGCACCCTGGTGTTTGATACCAACGAAAATGGCGTGGCCAAACTATATCAACTGAATACAGCAACACAGAAATTTATACCAGTGCCCGGATTACCCACGGGCATTGTAAGCAGTATAGAATTTCATCCGGACGGAAATCAGATTGGTCTTGTGATTAACACCCCACAAACGCCAAGTGATGTGTTCTCGATTGATCTTACTACCAACAAACTTACCCAGTGGACATTTAGCGAAGTGGGAGGATTGGATAACAGTACATTTACTGTTCCATCGCTTATTGAATACGAAACGTTCGATAAGGTAGGCAACAACGCACGCACCATTCCGGCATTCTACTACAAACCTAAAAGTGCGCAGGGAAAACTTCCCGTTATCATCAACATCCACGGTGGGCCTGAGGGCCAGTCGTTACCTGCATTCAGTCCATTTATATCGTATCTCACCAACGAGCTGGGTATAGCCGTGTTGTCACCCAATGTTCGAGGCTCATCGGGCTATGGCAAAACATACCTGAAGCTCGACAATGGCTTTAAGCGTGAAGAGTCAGTAAAAGATATAGGAGCTTTGCTGGACTGGGTGGCTAAACAACCAGAACTGGATGCTTCGCGTGTAGCCGTCTGGGGAGGTTCGTATGGCGGGTATATGGTGCTTGCCTCCATGACTAACTTTAACGATCGCATCAAGTGTGGTATAGATATAGTAGGTATCAGCAACTTTGTTACGTTTCTGCAAAACACAGAAGACTATCGCAAAGATCTTCGCAGAGTCGAGTATGGCGATGAGCGTGACCCGAAGATGAAAGAATACCTGCTGAAGATTTCTCCTGCCAACAATGCTGATAAGATTACCAAGCCGCTGTTCATCATCCAGGGGTTGAATGATCCGCGTGTGCCGGCATCGGAATCAGAACAAATGAAACAAAGCATGCGCAGTAAAGGTCGCAACGTTTGGTATATGCTCGGCAAAGATGAAGGCCATGGTTTCCGTAAGAAGACCAACATCGATTATATGCAGTGGGCAGTTGTTCTATTCTTGCAGCAACATCTAATCCTATAAAATCTATCTAGTTTTCGGAACGGATGTCGAAGTAAGAATTGTTTTATTTATCGACATTCCTTCTTCAAATGTGCCCTGAAGAGTTCGTTTTTTCTCGTTTAAAGTACATAGCCTCAGCATTTCAACCCTGATTATCCTTGATTCATGGGTTTTATTTTTAAATCTGACGTCTTATATTTACAGCTTAGCGCGGTTCTGATGGTTTTTTTAAACCAGATTTTTTTGACTGATTATCTTTGCCGCCATATTTTTTAACCCAGGCCCTCGGGCATAAAAGATTTATAAAAGATGCAAAAACGCTGGCTGAGCTTTTTAGGTATTGCTGTCATGGTTGTGGCAGTTGTATTCATTAATCGCTATTACCTACCCACACTCGATCAACAGGCTTCTGTTGACTCGCTCGATTTCAACATCAAGATTAAAGAACCCAGTGTTCTTTACGGAATGGTGGTGGATGACTTCCTGGTAATCGAAGACAAGATCAAACGCAACGAACGTCTCGGTGATATACTGGAAGAATACAACGTACCGGCTAAGCTCATTCACCAGGTATCTCAGCTTTCACGCAACATCTTCGATGTTCGCAAGATCGTTCCCAATAAAAAATATACACTGATCTGCGGTCAGGATTCTCTTAAAACAGCAAAGGCTTTAGTATACGAACCCAACCCGGTTGACTATATCGTATTTCGCTTTGACGATTCTCTTTCAGTAGATGTATGCAAGCGCGATGTGATCACGATAGAAAAAAGCATAGCCGGAGAGATCCGCTCTAATCTTTCTGAAACAATCGAAGAGCTTGGCATCTCACACGAACTCACCAACAAGTTTGTTGATATCTTCGGATGGCAGGTAGATTTCCAGCGCCTTCAAAAGGGCGACAAGTTCAAGCTGATCTATGAAGAAAGCCAGGTAGAAGGTGTTACTGTAAGCATCAACGAGATCAAGGCTATATACTTTGAACATTTCGGAAGTCCATACTATGCATTTCCATTTGATCAGGGAGAAGGTGCTAACTACTACGACCAGGAAGGAAAAAGTTTGCGCAAGGCACTCCTGAAGTATCCTATAGAATTTACCCGCATAAGCTCACGCTATACCATGAACCGTTTCCATCCGGTTCAAAAAAGATGGAAGGCTCACCTCGGTACTGACTTTGCTGCTCCTACCGGTACCCCTATACGCTCTGTAGGCGATGGTACCGTGGAAGAAGCACAGTATAAATCCAACAATGGTAATTATGTAAAGATCCGTCACAACGGTACCTACACTACACAATACCTCCACATGTCGCGCATTGCCGATGGCGTTCGTGCAGGCACGCGTGTTCGTCAGGGTCAAACCATTGGTTATGTGGGCAGCACCGGTCTTGCTACCGGGCCACACCTTTGCTATCGCTTCTGGAAGAATGGTGTACAGGTAGATGCGCTCAAGATTGATCTGCCTCCTTCTGAACCTGTTCAGAAACAATTCAGAGATGCTTTTGACAAAGTAAAGGCAGACCTGACCAAAAAACTTGATGGTATTCCTTTCCCGGAGCAACGTCAGGAACCGATCGCAGCACTATAATTTAATTTTCTTTTATTCAACGCTTTGTTGAAGATGTAATTTTCTCTGACTTTTTTTGTTAGAGAGTGGAGCTCATCTTCTATGAAGCGTTGTTTCTTTTTACTTTTTCTTTTCCTACCCTGCCTTCTTCAAGCCCAGAAGGTTGGCATCGTACTAAGCGGTGGTGGTGCCAAAGGCATTGCGCACGTTGGCGTATTAAAAGCACTTGAAGAAAATGAGATTCCGATTGATAATATAGTAGGCACTTCCATGGGAGGTATCATTGGTGGCTGCTATGCAGCCGGCATGAGTCCTGAGCAAATTGAAAACATGGTGTTGTCGAATGAATTTCTCGGCTGGGTGAACGGCTCGTCAGAAGTTGGTTTCAACTACTTCTACTATAAAAATGATATCACGCCCACATTTCTCAAGCTTACACTCGACCTTGACTCTACACTGAACTTCCAGTTCAACACAAGTCTGGCTAAAGATGTATCGTTAAACTTTGCTCTTGCCGATAAGATGGCACAAGCTTCGGCTATATCGCATAGTAATTTCGATAGCTTGTTCGTGCCCTTACGCGTAGTGGCTTCCGATATTTTCACACAGAATGAAGTAGTGCTTTCCAAAGGTTCTCTGAGCGATGCTTTGCGGGCAACACAAACGGTACCTTTCTTTTATACACCTATTCGCATTGATGGTAAATATCTGTTTGATGGTGGAGTATATAATAACTTCCCGGTAGATGTATCGGAGAAGAATTTTAAACCCGATGTGGTTATTGGTGTAAATGTATCGACCAAAATCTTTGATGAATATCCTTACGATAATGATGATAAGCTTATCTCCCGGTCATTGCTTTTTATGTTAATGGATAAATCCGATCCATCCATGATCAAAGAGTCGGGCGTGTTCATTCAACCCAACCTCAAAGGCTTTACTTCTTTTGATTTCGGAAAAGCAAAAGCTCTGATTGACAGCGGGTATATACAAACTATACGACAGATTGATGAGATCAAAAAGAAGATAGCAACCAGAAATACCTGCGAAGAAGTAGCAGCAAGACGAAATGCTTTTAATAACAGAAATGTACCGCTCACTTTTTACGATCTTTCTTTTAAAGGCTTCAACTCTCGACAGCGAGGCTATATAACCAAGTTATTTAAAATCCATACAGACGAAAATAAACCGCTTCGTTATCGCGATATCAAAAAGGGTTACTTCAAGCTTGTGGCGGAAGACTATTTTTCCAATGTATACCCCAGCATACTATACGACAGTAGCCGGAAGTCTTTTGCTTTTCAAATGGCACGCAGGCCGCAGCAGAATTTTCAGGTGGACTTTGGTGGTGTTATCGCTTCGCGCGATATCAGTAATATTTTCCTGGGGCTAAATTACTATCACTTCGGGCGAACACTGAAGCATTACTACACTGCGTTTCAAACAGGAAGCTTCTATAAATCAGGAGTGATCAAAGTACGGATTGATTATCCGAACCAGCTGAACTTTGAGCCATTCGTTGAGTATAACAACTGGGACTACTTTGAGAATGGCGATCTATTAAAAAACGTTTCTTCCTATACTCCCACTGTATTGAGACGCCTGAATCGAAAGTTTGGCTTTACATTGGGAGTCCCTATTCGTGAATACTTCAAGTGCACTATCGGCATTGAGTCGTTCAACAATCTTGATCGCTATGTAAACAGCGATGTATTTGTAAGCACCGATACACTGGATGAACTTCGCATTAAAGGATATAAAGCAGGCTTTGCATTTTCTGCCAACACATTAAATCGGAAACAATATGCTTCACGTGGTGAGGCTTATACCATTAGCGGTAATTATTTTCAGGTAACAGAAAGCTACACTCCCGGAAATACATCGGTGTTATCAGAGCCTCAGCGAAGACATCACAACTGGTTTAGATTGCGCGCGAGTGCTGAGCAATATTTTAATGCCGGCTGGTTTCACATCGGATATATAGCAGAAGCAGTACTTTCCAATCAACCATTCTTCCAGAATTATTTTGGCACCATCATCAACACGCCAGCGTTCCTTCCGCTGCAGGATAGTCGCACGCTTATACTGGAGAACTTCAGATCGTTTAACTATGCAGCAGGAGGTATCCGAAATATTTTTACGCTGCGCAACCGGCTTGACCTTCGTTTAGAGGGGTACTTGTTTAAACCTTTTGATTACATTAAAAAAGGCAGCAACCAAGAGGCCTATACCAGCACAAATCTACAATCTATATTTTTTGCTGCTTCCGGTAATCTCGTATATCACGCTCCTATAGGTCCTGTGAGTTTGAGCGTGAACTATTATGATGATAAAGAGAATAAGTTGGGGATACTTTTACACGTTGGATTCCTGCTATACAACCGTCATTCACTGGAATAAGTAGAAACACACACCGCTCCATTTACCTGTATTTATGAGGCATTCGTCTTTTTGATGTGTCGATTCAACTTCATTTTAAATTTTTTAGCTATGTTTAACCTCCAAAATCTTAAACAGGCGCTCTGGCATGAAGCGAGTTTTACTAACCCTCTTTTTATCGGTTGTATGTATACTAAGCTCAAAAGCACAAATTGTGCAGTGGGCTTCGAAGGTTATTGAGTTTTCTACTGAACTCACTCCTGTACAATACTCCGCCCAGCAGGCGCTGGGTAAACCTAATGTTTTACCTGCGGGCGGCCAAAGCCCGAATGCATGGGCTCCTGATAAGCCTAATCGAAAAGAGTTTTTAAAACTTGGCTTTGCCAATCCTATCAGCATCCGTCAGATCGCTATTGCAGAGTCGCATAACCCGAGCGCTATATTTCGTGTGCTGGCTTACGATGAAGCCGGTAAAGAATATGTGATCAATACCTTGAACCCGATGGCGGTTCCGCTGAAGGGACGTATGCTAAACGTATTTACAGAAGCAACGCCTTATAAAGTAGCAGCTGTTAAAATTGAATTTGATGGTGCCGCTGTTCCCGGATACTTCGGTATAGATGCCGTAGCTATATCTGATTCAAATTACCCGATCATTGCTGATATTCCGAAAATGCAATTGCTCGCGTCTGGTATATTGATTGAGGCGCTGGATAAAAATGTGAACAGTGAATATAGCGAGCTCAACCCATTGCTATCGCCTGATGGAAAAACGCTTTACTTCAGCAGAAGAAATCACCCCGAGAACATTGGTGGTGTGAATGACAAAGAAGACATCTGGTATTCTGAACTTGATTCAGCCGGTCGTTGGCAGCTCGCGAAGAATATGGGAGCACCTTTCAACACCGAAGGTCCTAATTTTGTAAACACCATTCAGTCTGTTACACCCGATGGTAAATCCGCTATCATGGTGTTGGGAAATAAATATCTCGACAATGGAAAGATGCGTGCCGGTGTTTCTATCAGTTCGAATGTAGCTGGCTCATGGAGCAAGCCCGTAGCTTTGAATATTGCTAACGACTATAACTTCAACGACAAGGCTAATTATTTCCTTACTAATAATCGTAAAACATTATTGATGTCGGTAGAGCGCGAAGACTCGCAAGGTGATCGCGATCTATATGTGAGCTTTATGAACAATGACAGCTCGTGGACACAACCGCTCAACCTTGGTGATGTAGTGAATACAGCAGGAGAAGAGTCTGCACCATTCCTGGCTTCAGATGATAAAACTTTATACTTCTCTTCTAATGGCTTTAGCGGTTATGGCAGCACAGATATATATGTAACAAGAAGACTTGACGACACCTGGACAAGTTGGTCTGAACCAGAGAACCTCGGCCCGGAGATCAACTCTCCATTGGAAGATCTGTTCTTTAACATTCCGGCTAACAGCGACTATGCCTACTATTCGCGCGGTGTTACTGAAACGAATACTGATATTTTTCGTGTAAAACTTCCGATCGTGAAGAATCCTGAACCATGGGTTACTGTGCGTGGAAAGATCATTGATAAAACTACCGGTAAACCACTCAACGCAAAAGTTATTTACGAGCGTTTACCCGATGGTAAAGATGTAGGTATAGCACAGACGAATCCTGAAACTGGTGAATACGAAATTCGTTTACCGGCAGGTCAGCTATATGGCGTACATGCAGAGGCGGATGGTAAAATATCGGAGAGTCAGAACCTCGATCTGCGAAACATCAAGTCTGACCAGGTTATCGAGCATAAAGACTTTGATCTGTCGCCTATAGAAGTAGCACCTGTACAGGAGAATATTACGATTGTGCTAAACAATGTGTTCTTTGATTTCGATAAGGCAACGTTGAAGCCGGAGTCTTTCCCTGAGCTGAATCGTATTGCTGATTTGATGAAAGAGAAAGGCACTATGCAAATTCTGATATCGGGTCACACGGATGCTACAGGACCTGAACAGTATAACATGGGATTGTCTGAGCGAAGAGCCAAGGCTGTTGCCAATTACTTTGTAGAGAAAGGTATAGCGAAAGATCGTATGGCAGCCGAGTTCTTTGGCGAAACCAAACCGACAGATACCAATACCACAAAAGAAGGAAGGAAGAAGAATCGCAGGGTGGAATTCAAAATTTTGAAATTGTAATTCATAAACCACTATGGTTCACAAGTGTCTTATACTTTTTGTTGTCGTTCTTAGCGGTGCTCTTCAGGTTCTTGGGCAATCAGCAGATTCGTTGATTTATGCCGAGGGCAGAATTCTAAATGCAGCTACCAAAGAACCCGTAACAGCTCGTGTAACATATCAAAGCTTGCCTTATGGCAATCGTGTAGGTACACTGAATGCAAACGCCTATTCATTTCCCCTTTTCGATAATGAAAAGTATTCACTGATTGTAGAGGCGCCCGGATTTACTACAGCCAAGTTTCTGATCGATCCATCAGAAGCAAATGGTAACAAAGTGCTAAAAGATATAGAACTGTCTACCAATGCCAATGGCAGCAATAAGCACACCGTAGGTAATGTTATGCGTCTCGATAACGTAATCTTCCAGGTGGGTAAATCAAAGCTGAATGAAGATTCTTATTCGGAGCTAGACGTTGTGGTAAATATGATGAAGGAGAACCCTACGATGGTTATACAGCTTGAAGGACATACTGATTATCTGGGTGATGCGAAAGAAAACCTGAAGCTCTCGCAGGCACGTGTAGATGCCGTAAAGAGTTATATCGTTTCGAAGAATGTAAACAAGGGTCGCATCAAAACAAAAGCCTTTGGTGGTACACAACCTCTCTCACGCGATGATACACCAGAAGCTCACCGCTTAAACCGCAGAGTTGAACTCCGTATACTTCAGAACTAAAGATCAGATTATATTAATAGCTGGCATCAGCCACAACTTCCATTTTACGTTTGCGAACGTACTGGATCTTTTTGATATAGGTTTCTTTCAAAGAAGTATCGAGCTTGCTTTCTACTACCGAGAGAAGTATAATTCTGGAGAACTCTTCCAGGCGAGGAGATTGATATAGTAAAGATGCTTTCTCCAGGTAAGCCACTGCATTTACCCATTGGTGATTGTTATATGCCTTGATAGCATGGTTGTAGTATAATAAGCCCAGCATCTCATCAAGGTTTACCGTGTTGTAAAGATCAAAACTGAAATGATAGTATTGTTTCTTCCGCGTGCTTTGCTGAATTGTATTTTGCTTATAACCACTGATTCTTTTTTCGATCTCTGCTTCATTGTCTGTAAAGCCATGCGCAGGGTCCGTTGTTTCTAAAAGCACTTCACCATCCGATGTGGTTGCCATCAGAAATATATGGTAATTCGTTTCGATGATTTTATAGGGGATGGAAAAGTGTTCTAACAACAACGCATATAGTGCAGTGCCGGTTAAACAATTATAGGCTCCTTTATTCAA
Source organism: Ohtaekwangia sp. (assembly GCF_036568665.1). Taxonomy (GTDB): domain Bacteria; phylum Bacteroidota; class Bacteroidia; order Cytophagales; family Cyclobacteriaceae; genus Ohtaekwangia. The sequence goes on from NZ_DATCSD010000168.1 coordinate 60,913, forward strand.
CAGATCATTGAAAGAAGAATACTCAGTGTAATTTTTAAGAAAGCGCTGATGTGTTTTTGTGAAGATATATTCCAGAAAAGCTTTGTCGTGTTTAAACCCTTCCCTTTTGCTATTGAGTTTCTCTACAAAAGAATACAGTTCTTCAGATGAAGTAGCATTTACTTTTAGATCAGTAGCGCTATATAAAGCAACATAGTGATCAAGGGAGTTGGTTGAAGCGGGCGTAAATTGATCGTCTTGGGCTAAAGCAAGTATTGGCAGAAAGAATATCAACACCAGACTCTTCATGTTACGCCAATGTTAATTTATCGTTAACAAATTTAACATAAATGTAACGTTAGGCAAGTATACGTTAACATAGACGTAATGTTATGGCTATGATTACGGTATTTGGGCTCCAGCGATTTTTGATTTAACTTTAGTTTATGCAGACAATCGCTGAATCGATCTCTACTGATGTACTTCTCGAAATATTCAAAAAGCATCGGGAGGGCATTCTTTCGCTTCGAAAAGAGCCTCTGCGCAACCGTGAAGCGCGGTTGAAAAAATTGCGTGAATGGATTCATACCAATCGTGCAGCCATTCATCAGGCTGCATTCGATGACTTTAAGAAGCCTGCAGTAGAAGTTGATGGCACAGAAATATTTCATGTGCTGAGTGAAATCAAGCTCGCTGTTTCCTCTTTGGAAACATGGGCGGCACCGCGTAAGGTAGATGCACCTATTACGATGCTGGGCACACGCTCCTATATACAGCCCGAAGCAAAAGGCGTATGCCTCATCATCGCTCCCTGGAATTATCCTTTTAGTCTCGCTATAGGCCCATTGGTATCTGCATTAGCTGCAGGCAACAGTGTTATACTCAAACCATCAGAGTTAACACCCAACATGTCTGCATTGATAAAGCGCCTGGCAAGTGAAGTATTTGATAAGAGTATTGTTGCTGTATTTGAAGGTGACGCAGAAGTATCTCAGCAACTTTTACAACTTCCATTTGATCATATATTCTTTACGGGAAGTCCAGCCATTGGCAAACAGGTAATGAAAGCTGCTGCACAGCATCTCACTTCTGTTACCCTGGAGCTGGGAGGAAAGTCGCCTACAATTATTACAGCCTCGGCAAACATCCGCGAAGCAGCACAACGTATAGCCGTAGCCAAGTTTGTAAACAACGGACAAACTTGCGTTGCACCAGATTATATATTGATCGATAAAAGCATCGAGACGAAATTTCTGGAAGAGTTAAAGATACAAGTAGAGAAACTTTTTGCCGACAGCACTAAATCTTTTGAAACATCACCAAGCTATTGCCGCATTGTTAATCACAGACATTTCCATCGGCTCAATGAATTATTGCAGGACGCTCTCTATCACGGTGCAAGAATTGAGATGGGAGGCAAAGTTGATGAGAGTACGCGATATATACACCCCATTGTTTTAACACATCTACCAGGGCATTGCCGGATAATGGAGGAAGAAATTTTTGGTCCTATACTTCCACTTGTACCTTATACAAGCATCGATGAAGTCGTATCCATAATCAATGGTAAACCCAAAGCACTGGCGCTCTATATTTTTACAAAGAATAAACACGAACAAAGAAAAATTATTCGAGAAACTTCTGCGGGAGCAGTGTGCATCAACGACTGCGCTATCCATTTTCTTCACCATAATCTTCCCTTCGGCGGTGTTAACAACAGTGGTATAGGCAGCTCTCATGGATACTTTGGTTTTCTGGCCTTCTCGCACGAGAAACCAGTGATGAAACAGAAAAGTGGTTTCACCAGTATCCAGCCTTTTTATCCGCCTTATACCACTTT
>NZ_DATCSD010000169.1:0-3172 GCF_036568665.1 Ohtaekwangia sp.
TGGTAACGTCCTTCTTGCCATCCAGCCACAGGCTTGCATCAAATTGAAAACGCCCTTCCGGCAATTCAATCACCGCACCATTCTCTGCATCGATAAATTGTGTTTGTATCTTCTTCTGAATTTCTTTTTGCGCCCATACCAGAACGGATATGCTGCACAATAAAATTGTGAGGAGGGTTCTCATAACAACTTGGTGGTTTTTATTAAAGATAGTGAAGAATGCGTAATGCAAAAAGCTGAAGGCCGAAAGCTGAAAGTTTAAAGCGGTGGTTCAACATTTAAGAATTCAGGTTCAATGTTGTATGGAAGTGGTCTATAATAAAAAAGCAGAAAGCTTCTTCAACTTTCTGCTTTTGCTTTATGCTTTTAGCTTTACACTTTCAGCTTAATTTCGCTTTCCCAGTTCATCACGAATTTTTGCTGCACGTTCGTAATCTTCTTTATCGATGGCTTCCTTGAGCAGCTCGTTGAGACGATCTACTGTATAGTTTTTGAAATCATCTTTACGTACTGCTTCTTTCTTTACTTTAGCTTTTTCGATCTTCGGTTCCGGCTTATCCTCCTCTGCTTCATCGGTGAGTACTATACCGGCTTCAGCCAAAATGTTTTCGTAGGTATAAATGGGAGAATCAAAGCGAAGCCCGATGGCAATAGCATCAGACGGTCTTGCGTCAATCTCTGTTTTCTTTAAACCATCGGAGCATACAATCTTGCCGAAGAATACACCTTCCTTCAAATCAGAGATGATGATCTCTTCTACTGTAAAGTGAAAGTTATTGGCGAAAGCCTTGAACAGATCATGTGTCATCGGACGATTCGGAATGATCTTTTCAATTTCAATGGCAATTGCCTGCGCCTCGAACATGCCTATAATAATGGGTAGCCTTCTGTTCCCTTCTGTTTCCCCGAGTACGAGTGCAAACGACCCTGTGGTTGACTGACTGGACGACAAGCCTAATATTTCAAGTTTGATTTTTTTCACGCTGCTATCTCTCTTCTGCGTTTGTAATACAACTTACACAAATCACCTGACTACGCATTGCTTCGCTACAATTATTTTGCGGCTTTTAAAGCAGCCGTCAGTTTAGGGACAACGTCAAAAGCATCTCCTACGATTCCGTAATCAGCAGCCTTAAAAAATGGTGCATCGGCATCTTTATTAATCACAACAATGTATTTTGAAGAGTTTACACCTGCCAGATGCTGAATTGCCCCCGAAATTCCCACAGCAATATAAAGCTGGGGAGCCACTTTCACACCTGTCTGGCCCACGTGTTCGTGGTGAGGTCTCCATCCCATATCCGATACCGGCTTACTGCAGCCCGTTGCTGCATGCAATGTTTTGGCAAGTTCTTCCAGAATGCCCCAGTGTTCAGGACCTTTCATGCCGCGGCCTCCGGATACAACAATGTTTGCTTCCGGCAACAATACTTCTCCGGTAGCCTTTTCAGACGAGAGTATCTTCACCGCGAAGTCTGCGTCTGATAATGAAACGGTATACGGTGTAACCGAAACAGTGCTGCCTACTTCTTTTGCTTCCGCTGCATTCTTCTTGAGGGCAATCACTTTCTTAGCCTTCTGCAAGGCTACGTTGGCAAATGCTTTACCGGTATAAATGCTGCGCTTTACTACAAAGCCCGCAGAAGTATCAGGCAGTTCAGTAACATTGGTCGCGAGGCTCGCTCCTATTTTAGCGGCCACGCGTGCTGCTACCGGTGTACCCAGCGATGAGTTTGCCAGCACGAGTATATCTGCACCTTCATCCTGCAGTGCTTTCTCTAATACAGCAGCGTATGCCTGGATGATTCCCTGGTTCAGTTTGTCATCGGCTGCGTGCAGTACTTTTTGTACTCCGTATTTTCCAAGAGCTTCGAGCTCTGCTTTATCAACAGTACCGAGTGCTATAGCAGTTACCGGGCCGCCCATGGCATGTGCGTATGAAACAGCTTCCAGTGATGTTTTCTTTATTTGTCCTTCTGCGCTTTCAACAAAAACGAGTATTGACATGTGCTTGGTTGTTTAAAATGGATGGATCGGTTGATCGGATTACAGTACTTTCGCCTCATTCTTTAATAATGTAACAAGCTCGGCTACATTATCGGCTGATATCATTTTAACAGCACCTTTGGGCGGTGGCAATTCAAACTTCTGAAGTTTAACACCACTGTCTACTGCTTTAGGTTCTACTACTTTCAACGGCTTGGTGCGTGCAGACATGATACCGCGCATGTTGGGTATCTTCCACTCTGCTATAGGTTCCTGGCATCCGGCCACGAAAGGAAGATTTACTTCCAGCGATTCTTTACCACCTTCGATCTCGCGCGCAAGTTTCGCTTGGGTGCCTTCTATATCCAGTTTCATTACGGGCGATACAGAGGGTATACCCAGCATCTCACCTACTATACCATGCACTACTCCACTATTATAGTCGATGGACTCGCGCCCCATGAGAATAAGATCATAGCCTACCGATTTGGCATGCTCTGCGATCTGCGCGGCAACAAAGAATGAATCGGTTGGTTCCGCATTCACACGTATAGCATCGTCTGCTCCAATCGCCAACGCTTTGCGAATGGTAGGTTCAGTATCAGCAGTACCAACATTAAGCACCGTTACTGTTGTGCCGGCATTGGCCTCTTTGATCTCGATAGCGCGGGCCAATGCATAATCATCGTACGGGCCGATGATGAACTGGACACCAGCAGGATCAAACTTGGTATTGTTATCAGTAAAATTGATTTTGGATGTGGTATCCGGAACGTGGGTTATACAAACTAAAATCTTCATCTCGCTCTAAATCAATAAGTTCGAAAGTGGTTTTTGGAAACAGGGCTCAAGATACAAAAAACCGGATACCCAATACTAAAATTTTGAAATTTCAGAACACCGTCATGTTATCATCGTGAAGACAACCTCTAAAAAATTATATGCCCGTATACCAACAACAGGTATGGTAATAATATTTATGTTTAAGCGCTGATAGAAGGTAGCAAATATACCATGAACCGACTTGACCAACTCCGGCAATTTATGAACGATGATCCGGATGATCCTTTCAACCGCTATGCCCTTGCACTGGAATATATAAAGTCTGATACCACGCAAGCTGCAGCGTTGTTTGATGAGCTGATGCAAAAACATCCCGACTACCTGCCTACATATTATCATGCCG
>NZ_DATCSD010000170.1:0-14027 GCF_036568665.1 Ohtaekwangia sp.
CGACCAATCCAGTTGGTGTGAATCAATTTACCATTGAGCCATACTTTTACACCATCATCACTGCCCAGTCCGAGATAGGCGGTAACAGCAGAGTCTGTTTTTATTTCCGCGAGTGCATACGCTGCTGCATAATCCGCTTTCGTATAGATCGCATCCAAGTCAAGTATATCGGTTGCTGATGTATAGGGTTTCCATTCGAGAGATTTACCTTTATATACCACCGGAGGCATGGGCTTGCCGGCAACCGGCACTACCTGCGAGATAACATCTTCATTAAAAAAAGCTTGTTGTGATGGTTGATCGGGCGTGCTGATAGTATCATTCCGCAGAAGCAGCGGACCTGCGATCAGCCATGTCTTCAGAAATTGTCCGGGTTGTATACCTTTATAGGAAGCGTTGCCATACGCTGCGTTCGGATCGGGCTTTGCTTTTACCGGTGGCTGTTTCTTTTTCTGACCGTACGATGCTCCGGCTATAGCAGTATAAAAGAATATACACATGACCAGTCGGGCAACACTGGGTAAAAAGGTAAGGTTTTTCATGTTAGGGGTATAGGATTTGTTTGGTACGTTAAAGATATAACCTTTTACCGAAGTGCGATAACAAATCCGGTGAACCAACCTATATTTCAGCCTGACCTGAAAATTCCCGCCTGCAATCCATAATATTCCGGTAACATTTCTGCGATAAATCATGAATATACCTCATCCAGATTCAGGAGTATGGTTCCAGTCATGGTACATTCGTCTGTCTGTAAACGCATTGTGAACCACTTCGTCCGGAATGGATTGTCTTTCATGCGAAATCATACTACATTATATACCTGTAGGAAATTGTATCACCCTCACCCACCAGGCTTATGAAACGCAGAAAATTTATCGGGCAAACGCTCGCAGGTATAGCAGGTCTTGCTGCAAGCGGGCAGGCATTTTCAGGGATCATTATTCCGCAAAAGAAAAAACTGGGCGTTGCCCTGGTCGGACTCGGATACTATAGCACCGACCTCCTGGCTCCTGCCCTGCAGCTTACGCAACAGTGTTACCTGGCAGGCATTGTTACCGGCACTCCGGCCAAAGCCGAGCAGTGGAAAAAGCAATATGCTATACCAGACAAGAACATCTATACCTATAGCACGTTCGATTCTATAGCCAACAACCCGGATATAGATGTGATCTACATCGTGCTGCCGCCTGCCCTCCATGCCAGCTATAGTATACGCGCAGCCAAGGCCGGCAAACATGTTTGGTGTGAAAAACCGATGGCTGTTACTGTAGCAGAATGTCAAAGCATGATCGATGCCTGTAAACAAAATAAAGTAGCGCTTACCCTCGGGTATCGCATGCACCACGAACCGAACACACAGCGTATTATGCAAATGAACAAACAGCTTCCCTATGGAAAGATCAAAACTGTAACAGCGGCTGCCGGATACTTTGATCCGCGCACCAATCATTGGAAGCAGAAGAAAAATCTCGGTGGCGGCTCGATGTACGATATGGGAGTATATCCGCTGAATGCAGCACGCTATAGCACCGGACTCGAACCGATAGCCGTAACAGCGCAGCAGTCCACTACACGCCCCGAGATATATACCGAAGTGGATGAGACCATGAAATTTACCCTGGAGTTTCCAGGAGGTATAACCGCAGCATGCGAAACCAGCTTTGGCAAAGGTATGAATGATCTTCAGGTTACCTGCGAGCGCGGCTGGTATAAGCTCTCTCCTTTCCAGGCATATAGCGGTATACAGGGCGTAACCAGCGATGGCAAAAAACTGGAAGCTACTATTCCTAATCAACAGGCAAAACAAATGGATGACGATGCGCTTGCCATTATGAACAAAAAGCCGTTATTAGTAACCGGTGAAGAAGGTCTAAAAGATATACGCGTAGTAGAAGCAGTATACCGTTCTGTAGCAGCGAATACGCGAGTAACAATCCGTTAACGATATTCCGGCTACGATATATTTCATACTATATTTTCTATTCTCTCCCATCGATATATATACTCACAAAAAAAGCCCGCAGAAAAATCTGCGGGCTTCAAACCATTATCACTTAACTATCAAAAGGGCTATTCTTTCACAAACTTGCGTATCTCGCGTTTTCCGTTCGACAGCTGAATCTGTACAACATATACCCCTGGAGACAATCCTAATTTATTGGTGCTCACAGTATAGTTTCTGAATTGCTGTACATCGGCCTGATGATTAAACAACGATATACCTTGTGTATTGTGGATGGTTAATGCGGCATTGCCTTCTGCTTTACCTTTCAGTTGAATGGTGAGTTCATCTTTCACCGGTACCGGATAGACAGACAACGCAGGTTCACCATCTTCTTCACCATATCCCGGAGGCGCGAAGCGTGCACTGGTAGCACCATTCACTACCTGGAAGGTTATTGTAGTCGGTATACCGGCAGTACCCGTACCGTTGAAGTATGAATACGGAGTAGCAGTGATGGTATATGTACCCGGTGTAGCCGGCCATGGTGTATCCGAGCCGCTGGCGCCATTACCATGCAATGCATAGGGTACATTGTTGTCGGTGCGATAGAATGCTCCGTTCAATTCAAACACAACACTCTTCACCGCAGGACCAAATGTATTCGCGCGGATGTTGATCGAATTATAGTATTGCTGTGTGATATCGACTACCGTTCCGTTGGCGAGATCTTTCAGTTTTATACCATTGCTTCTTACTACATCCAGATCTGTTACAGCGGTTGAATTTACCAATGTAATAACAGCTTGCAGACTCTTCGCTAATGTACCGGTGCCATTCACGCGGGTAAAGGCATTGGCACGAAGTGTATGCTGACCACTGGTTAACTGGTACAGGAAGTATGGATTGAAATTATACGGAGGTGTATTCACCAGGTTAGCGGCTTTACCATCCTGTATAAATCTCACACTACCAACGGCTGCAGGATTTGTATTTGCACGGATCGTTACATTATACAGATCCAGGGTGCCTACATCGATAGTAGCAGAATCTGTAAAGGTTGATATCACCTGACCGGTTTTCAGATTTACCAGGCTAAAGCTGGCCACTCCGTAAGGCAATACCGATAAGTGGAAATACGCTGTATCAGTTGCTCCTGCTGAATCGATCGCTAACACCGGCAGATCATATTCACCGGCATGGCCCAGCAGCGGACTGATGCGATAGGTAGCCGTACCGTTGGCTGAGCTCAGCAATGAAATGAACGACAGGTTCTCCTGCAGTTCAACGGTAACCGGATCGTTATCCGCATCGGTTGCTGTGAAGGTCACATCGAGTGTTGTGAGTTCTGCTACTGCTGCAGTATCGATTGGATCGAGTACCGGAGCATGGTTCTCGATTACTTTCAATGCTACAGGTACAGATACTACTGGTGTTGCCGGATCGTTGCTGGCAATGCGCAATGTATCAGCATACCAGCCACCCACGAGGTCTTCTGCATTGAAGCTTACGGTAATAGTGGCTGAACCGCCCGGAGGCACCGTGCCTGATTTCGGATTATACGTGAGCCAAGGCGCTGTTGCAGGACCATCATATATAGCGAGGTTATCAATATCGAATGTAGATCCGGCTTCTTCCATTAACGAGAAGAGTACTACCTGTTCAATATCACCGGCAAATCCCTGACCGGTAAATATAGGCGTGCCATCTACATATATAGTAAAGATCGAAGTAGCACGTTCTACATCTATACGCAACTCAAAGTAACCGGAAGGCAATGTGCCTGGTATAGGTGTATAGTCTACATTACCCACTGAATCTTGTGTAAGGGCACTGAGGCTTCCGTCCGGTGCAATCTGGAAGCGTGTATTGACCAACTGCGCTGTAGGCGACTGTGGAATTACCTGCCAGGTAACATCGCTGCCGGTTATGTTTAACTTAAAGGCAGTAGAAGATATAGGATCACTGCCGATGGCTACCAGCGGAGAGAATGCCAGTGACTGACCAAGTCCGTCTGACAATCCGCGGAAGTGCTGTGCATCTTCAAATGGATTGATCGACTCAATGGTCCAGTTACCCCATTGGCCTTCCCATCCTTCCTGTCCATCGATATCGCCCGGAGCAAATTCTTCAAAGCCTGTTACATATAGCGGAGTAGCGGCCTGCTTCGCCCCGTGTGTTGAAACCAACGCCTGGGCTGTACGCAGATTTACTATATCTGTTGTTGGTGTTGTGCGGACGGACGCTGCTGCTTTTCTTTCTTTTGCAACAATAGATACCGGTGCTGCATCCGGAACCGGTGCATTACCAAATGCATACTTCAATATGCTGGCACCGGTGTTGGAGATTGTGAGCGTTTGTGTAGCTGTTCCTCCTACCGGAAGTTCCTGGTATAGTGAATCCGGATCAACGGCTATAACAGCGGGTTCGCGTACTGCGAGTGATGCTACGACACCTACTACCGGATCAACTACAGCATTGCTGTTCACTAATATACCGGCTACATAGAAGCCTGGCTCCAGATCTGCAGCATCGAACTCGGCTTCGATCACAGCCGTTCCCTGAACCGGCACTACACCGGATGCAGGATTTACCGTTAACCATGCACGTGCATCTCCGAGTATCACTACATCATCGATCTGTGCATACCAATCGAAGTCATCTGTGTTCGGATCGTAATAGTGCCAACGCAGTCTGAAAGAAGATGCATTGTTGGTAAAGGCCGCCAGTGATACAGTAACAAATTCACCGGAAGGTTCGCGTAATATACCATGATCTTCATTCCAGCTTAACACGGTAGTCCATGAACCACCATCCACCTGTATATCCAGGTCGAGAAAATCAAGACCGGCAAAGTTCTGGTAGTTGGCATTATACTGCACCGCTATATTTTTATAGCCGGCTGTGCTGATGGTCGGTGTTATCAGTTCAGTATCAAACTCGGCTGATCCAAAGGCATCGCTGCTGGCAGTAGCTGCTTCACCTGTGCCGGCATAGTTAGATTCACCATAGTCGGCAGCAAAAGCCCAGGCAACACCTGTACCTGCGTTATCTACTACACTCCAGCCGGATGGCGGGAAGGATGCATCTTCAAAGTTCTCTTCGAGTAACGATGCACCGGTGAGTATTTGTATCGATGCAGGTTTTGCAACGGTACGGCTAGCCGCATTGTCTTTGGCTATCTTATCGATGATGCGTTTGTCGGTAGATGCGTTGGTAAATTTACTTACCGGTTTAGCCGGAAGTTTGCTGGCATCTGTCGCTGCACCAATTACCTGCAGACTATAACTCAACGGCCTGCCACCGGTGTTTTCTAACGTAAATGTTCTTACGGTATCTTGTTTATAGTCAACCGCGGCTTGCAGCACGGTAGGACTAACATATATATTCGGATCGCCCACTACGGCTAATGTAGCCGGAACGGTAAGCGTAGTACCACCTATAGCAATGTTGATGTTGGAATGATAGGTTCCAAATTCAAGATCGCTCGCATTGAAGGTAACAGCAATAGCGACCGATGCACCGGAAGGTAAATTTCCGGAAGTCGGTGATACGGTGAGGAACTGCACGGCATCTTCTTTTACACCATCGATGATCTGTATATCATCCAGGTCTAAAGTAGGTCCGGCTGTTTCCATACCGGAAAGCACAACCACTTCTTCTATATTTCCCGCGAAGCCCTGACCGGTATATACTTTCGCATCGTTGATGAATACATCGAAGTATGATGAATCGCGATCCACTTGTATCGTCAGATCGAAGTAACCGGAAGGTGTTGTTCCGAAGGCATCAAACAACGCACCACCTGCTCCATCGCTCACCAACGCACTGGCTACACCATCAGGACCAAACTGGATACGAGTATTAACAAAGCCAGCGGTAGGCGATTCAGGAATGATCTGCCAGGTAACACCTGTGCCTTTTATGTTCAGCTTCGCTGTAACAGTAGACTTCTGTTCTATACCCAATGCCACGGTTGGTGTAACGGCAGCAGATGCTCCCAAACCATCGGACAAACCTCTGAAGTGCTGAGCACCACTAAAAGGGTTGATTGCTTCGATGGTCCAGTTACCGAATTGTCCGAACCAACCATCCTGACCGGTAACATCACCCAGGGCGAAGTTCTCAAAGTCAGTTGCATACTGTGGTTCTGAAGCAGTCTTTACAACGGAACCGCCAGACGCCACACGACCATTGGCCGGGCGATAGTTCAACGCTGTTATACCCGTGAGAGGATTTTCACCACGTGCTGTAGCATTTTGTTTTTTCTTCTCGGCAGGATTGGTTGCTGCTGTACGTGCCGCAGGCTGTTGTATAACTTTTGTTGTAGTGGTTCCTATACCTCCGGATACACTAACCGAGAAACTGTGATTATCGGGACCATTGTTAGCCAGTACGAGTGTACGTGTAACGGTCTGTTCTTTCTCCAGTTCTTCTGAAAGAAAATCAGGTGTTACAGTAAACTCAGGACCCAGCACGGTAAGTTCTGCCGGTACGGATACCAGCGATTGATTCGGCACGTTAGTAGTCAGATCGATTGATGCGTGATATATTCCGGCATCCAGTCCACCTGCATCGAATGTTACTTCGAGATCTACCTGTGAGCCTGGTGCTACCGTGGCTTCGCTCGGATCAACACTTACAAATGAACTACCCGCCAGGTAATGTACAGCATTCTCATATATAGTAGCGAGATCGCCTGCCCATTGCAGCGGACCTCCATTGCCTAAACTGGGCAGTATATTTAGCGCTACTACATCACTGTTCGCTGCGAGTAATAATTCATCGTTGTCCCATGCAGCAACAGCCGTAGCACCCGGAGCGAGCCCTACATTTTGTACAAAGCCGCTATAGTCGAGTGTCGTTACACCGGCTACCAGCGGATGCCCCGGTGAGAGTATATCTCCCAAGGATACAAAGGTATCTTCATCGGTTGTTGATGGTGTGAACGGACCATATTGTTCATCAATAAAACGTCCTTCCAGTTTCCATGCATCATACGAGTATGCAAACTGGTTCACAATTACTTTACCACCACCATCTATATAGTCAGCGAGCAGATCGCCTATCACCGCAGGCTCTACTCCTGCTGATGCCAGCCACTGCGTGTTGTTCGTGGTGAAGACTATATCATATCCTTCGATGTCGGCCAGTGTTATGGCTGGCAGATCAGCTTTCGGATATACATCGGCTTCTATATCATCGTATGCATCCAGCAATGCTTCGATATCGCTTACATCATTATCCGGAGTAACGATTAATACGTTGGCTACCGATGCAAGCTTCTTCACCGATTTCAGTTTTACCTGATTAGAGAAGGTACTTACCGTATTGGTCTTCTTCTCGCGGGCGCTGCTCACAGCTTTACCGGAAGAAGGCAGTGTAACCGTCTTCACTGCGGATAGGGTTACCGTTGTATCGCCCGATGAAACCGCTACCGAAAATTCGAGGTCACTTCCACCCGTGTTCTTCACACTAAGTGTTTGTGTCTCCGTCTTGTCTGTATTCAAGGTAGCGCTCAACGAAGTAGGCGAAACTTCTATACCCGGAGCAACAACACCTTCACCACGCAGATATACCGTGAGTGTCGGACTCGCAGGATCGTTGGTAGTAATAGTGAGTGTTCCGAAAGAAGCGCCCAGTGAAGATGCCGTATAGGTAACATATACTGTTGTATCCTTAAAGGCATTGAGGGTAATGCTTCCGGCAAAATCCGTTGTGAAGTCGGCATTATCAGAAGATATACCGGAGATCACGAGCGGATCAGAACCATCATTGCTAAGCGTAATAACTTTTACTTTAGAGCCGGTTTCAAATACCGCTCCGAAGTCAAGCGAATCGGGCGATACCGATGCTATAGGAGCTCCGTTGTTGGTTACTTCCAATGTAGCCGGAACAAGTAATGTATCGGTAACAGGATCGTTGCTGAAGATCACCAGGTTTTGCTGGAACGATCCGGCCAGTAAACCACTGGCATCAAATGTTACTGCTATATCCTGACTGCCACCAGCGGGTACCGTACCCGTTGCAGGCGAAGGTGTAGCGAAATGCATAAGACCATCGGTAGTAATGGTAAAGTTCAATACACCTAAACCGGTATTGGAGATGGTTAATGTTTGTGTAGTGGTTCCTGCTGTTTGCAAACTGGCGTTTAACGCTGCTGGAGATACACCAATCACTGGCGGGAAGTTGGTAGCCTGCTCCAGTACATTCGAGAGCAGTGAATAATTACCAAAGAAGTCTGCCGACTTGATAGCGAAGTAATACGTTATACCTCCCTGCAAACCTGCTATAGTATATATCTCGGAAGAGCCTGCCGGTTTAGGAGCCGGAGGATCTGCTACTGCTGTTGCTGACGCAAAATTCTCTTCGGTAATCGGTGTTGTTGCATATCGTATATCATACGCAGAAGCAGAACCATTGCCCGGATCTGCCGGTGATGTCCATGCCAGTGTAACGGATGTGATCGTTACCTCCGTACTATGCAGATCGGTGATCGCTGCCGGAGCATCGCCATCGTCTTCCTGCAAAGCAGAGAATGCATTCAATCGGCCGGAGCCTAACAATCCTGCAAAGTCAGGATCAGCAGCATCTATATTATCTACGAGTTGCGTTAATCTTCCGCGCAACATCTCAGGAGTAAATCCAGGTCCACCGAATTTAGATACAATCAACGCAGCTACACCTGATACGTGCGGACACGCCATGGAGGTACCTTGGAAGAATGCATACTGTCCGCCACTGATCGTACTCAACACACCTTTCGGATCATTGTTGATAAACGTTTCTCCACCGGGCGCTGCTATATCTACCCATTCGCCATAGTTTGAGTACCAGGCTTTTTTATCCTGGTTGTTAACCGCTGAAACAGCCAGTGTAGGCGCATAGTATCCGGGATAGTGTTGTGAGTTACTATTATCATTACCGGCAGCAAAGATTACGATACCACCACGCATCGGACCCACCTGATTGCCATCGGCATCTTTACCGGCTTCTGCTATAAAGTAGTCGATCGCATCCAGCACAGCCTGTTCAAATACACCGGGGTTGGTATAGCCCCAACTGTTCTGCGATATAACAGCACCATTATCGGCACCATATATATAGGTCTCTGCAAAACCACCGGTACCCACAGCACCAAACGCAGCGCACGACATAATGCGTACACCATCGCCTGTACCGGAACCACCGGCTACACCGGCTACACCTATACCATTATTCGTAACAGCAGCAATAGTACCACTGGTGTGCGTACCGTGATCATCCGGTGCTATCGTTCCGGTATTATCACCAAAACCATAACCGTTAATATCATCTATATATCCGTTGTTATCATCATCGAGATTATTGCCGGGTACTTCATCTGTATTTACCCACATGTTGGCAGCAAGATCAGGGTGATCTACCTGTGCACCCCCATCGGTAACAGCAACAATTACATTGGAGCTACCGGTAATTAAACCCCACGCCTGGAATAAACTTATATCCGAGCCGGGTGTTCCACCGGCCTGCCCGGTATTATTATAGTGCCACTGACTGCCCAGCAACGGATCGTTGGAAGGTCCGGGCAAAGTTGGCTGATCTGCCTTCAGCTTCTCTATATCTACCCGCACAGGTCCATAATCTTTCCTATCGGAGCCGATAATAGCTTTCTTATAGACCGGTTCAGCACGTACTATATTTTCAATAGATCTGAATGTAGCTATAGCCGATAGTACAGGCGCAGCTTTATCAAGTTCTATTTCATACCAGAGATGCAAGCCATATCTTTTGTGCTTGGCTTCAAACTTACCACCATCGCGGAAGAGACGTTTGATACCGCTTACTTTGTGCTTGACGTTAGCAAGGTCTATCGTAGATATACCCGTAAGCAGAACATTATCGGCACGCTTCGATACGCGTGCACTTTCGAGTTGCTGCGCCAGTGCTTCGGAAACTTTGATCCGAAATACACCGGGCTCCAGCTCAGCGCGCTGCTGAGCCCACACCTGGTTAGAGAGCGCCACTAACCATACAGCGATCAGGCATACATAAACTGATCGCTGAGGAAACAAGTAAACATGCTTCATCAGATAGGTTATTTAGAGTTACAAAAAAACAAAGCGATAACACCAGGCATTAAAAATCCCTGCAACTTCTATCTCACATAAACGATAAAACCCGGTGGGTCGCGATTTGATTAATTAATAGATTACTTCTATGTGGTGGATACTAGCAACGATCAAATCACCTGATGAAAGTAGAAAAGTACTTTTATATACCCAACATAGTAGTATATATTTTTTAAGTTTTTTTTAAAGCCGGTATAAATGTTACATCATCGATACACGTTATAACATTGTTGGTGTGGATTGCTATACCCATATATCGATAATGTAACAGAGTAAAAAATTATTCCGTACGAAGAGAATATACCGGATTGGCTAAGGATGCTTTCAATGCCTGGTAACTAATGGTTGTCATAACAATGATCAGTACCAGTATAAAGCTGATGCTATAGGTGAACATATCAATAGTAGTGTGATAGGTAAAGTTATCGAGCCACTGACTAAGTAAATAATATGATATAGGAACAGACGTAACAAAGCCCAGCAGCAGCAGCCACGCAAAGTCTTTATAGATGAGTTTAAGTATACTGAATACACTTGCACCCAATACTTTGCGTACACCAATTTCTTTAAACTTCCGCTGCACCACAAACAATACTAATCCATATACTCCGAGACAGGATATGAGCACCGCCATCAGTGTAAACGATTGAATGATCTTTCCGAAGTTCTCAAAGTCCTGGTATTGTTGTGTTAATTGCTGATCGAGGAAGTTGAACTCAAATGTTTTCTCCGGGAACATAGTATTCCAGCGACTGCGCAGCGCATCTATAGTCTGCTGCACATGCTGATTCCCGAATCGTATACTGAGTGTATTAAACTGATCCGGATTTATTTCCATTACCATAGCCGATATAGGTGTAGTAAGCGAAGAGAAATGAAAATCTTCCAGTACACCTACAATCTTTCCCTTCTTGCCTTCGCGCACCAGCGTTTTACCCAATGCTTTCTCCGGAGTTTCCCAATGGAATTCCTGTACGGCTGTTTCATTGATAATAAAAGCAGAAGCCTCATCTGTACCTTGCTCTTTACGGAACGGGCGACCTGCCAATACTTTCATTCCATACGTGTTGATAAAGGTATAGTCGATCGCCATGTTTGCTATAAACAGATTATCCTGCTGAGTAAATCCTTCCGGTATAGTTCCCCTGTACGTTGCTCCTAACCCCGGAGCACTGGACGAAAGCGCTGTGCCCGTTACACCGGCCTGTGCTTCTACGGCATCACGAAAAGTTTGCAGTCTGCTGGCAAATGCAGAATCTGTATCAGCAAATATACCATTGAGGTTTTGACTGAACAGCGGCACCGTAATGACATGCTCCCGCTGAAAACCCAGCGGACGATTACTCAGGTACCGAAGTTGTTTTATAATCATGATCGAACCGATCAGCAACGTGCATGCTATAGCCAGTTGAAATACTACCAGCGTTCTGCGAAGCAGTTGATTGCCATAGCCGGTGTTCTCCCCTTTCAGGGCATTAATCGATTCAAATTGTGTAATGAAGTAAGCCGGGTATCCTCCTGCCAATAGCGTAATCACCAGCAAGAGTATAACCGATATACCCAACAATGTTTGATCCGTTACAGCAGCGAATACCAATTGTTTACCCGTGAACTGATTAAGCAACGGAAGCGTGGTATAAAATACTGCATATGAAAGTGCAAAGGCTACAAGGCAAAATAAAAAGCTCTCCGAGAGAAATTGTATAATGAGCTGATGCTTCATCGAACCCAGCACTTTGCGTATACCAATCTCTTTAATGCGCGTGAATGATTGTGCTGTAGAAAGGTTTATATAGTTGATGCAGGCAATGATGAGCGTTAAAATTCCCACACCGGCAAATATATAGATGGTGGTCATGGAACTGGTAGACGATGGTTCTGCCAGCAGCGTAGAACGCAAATGTATATCGGTTAACGGCATCAACTCGAAGATTTGTCCTACGAGAAACCGGGGCTGCGCATACTTCTTGAGAAATGCTTCCATGTTCCGGTTAACGTTGAGCGGATCAGCACCGGGCTTCAGCAATATATAGGTATAGGAATGACTGATGATAAAATTGATGGAGAGATTATCCCGCATAGCTTTCGCCACCGGCTCCGACTCCAGGTGATACATACTCTCGTACGGCACGAGCATATTAAACTGCAGGTGCGACTCTTCCGGAAAATCTTTCACCACACCAATTACTTTGAACGGATGACGACCTCCAAAGATCAGCGACTCTCCTATCGGATCTTTATCGCCAAAGTATTTCACCGCCATCGCTTCGTTGATAAGAACCGTATAGGGCTCCGTAAGCGCTTTATCCGGATTACCTTTTACAAACTCGAAGGTAAACATCTTCATGATCGCTGAGTCGGCAAAGTATACATTGGATTCCTCGAACGATTCTTTTCCTTCTTCACGCGATATAGTCACATTCCTTGCGAAGAGTCGCGCGGTTTCTTCTACTTCCGGAAAGAAGTCTTTCATCACCGGAGCGATAGGCGGTGGCGATGTAGCGAGCTTCAATCCATTGGGCGCAGTATAGGCGAGTCTGTATAAACGATCGGCCTTTGCATGAAAGGTATCATACCTCAGCTCCGACCGGATATAGGATATAATCAATAAAGACAAAGCCAACCCACAGGTAAGCCCGATGAAATTGATAACCGAGTAAGTCTTATACTTCAGAATGTTGCGCGAGGCCGTGGTAAAAAAGTTACGGAACATAGGTATGGGGTTACACAAACAGAATCTAACGAAAGCTACAGGAAAATGTACAGTTTTTTGTGTGAGCTGTTATTGTGCGGGTTTAGTGGCAGGCAATTTATCCCTATGCCGCAGGATACGGGAGAAAAACGATTTTACAGATTTATACTCTGTGCTTAAACATGTAAAGGAGATTCATAAAAAGGCAGGTCATTTTAACCTGCCTTTCATTGTCTTATGCATATAAATTGATTCATTCACTAAATTGATTTAAGGCATTCTTTAACCAACTATCTATACCTAGACCTTTTGCCCTATCTTCAATTTGCTTCATTATTTTACTATAATCTTCTTCATTTTCTGCGTTCATTAAAACAAGAGGTATGTTGTGTATCATATCACTTAACAAATGAATCTTCTTATTCTCCTTTATATAAGCTTCTTCACGAATTTCAATTAAAACCTGATATAGAATTTTGTACACAAGCACTCTTGCTTTATTATTTTCCATCTGAGTAACATTTGATTGCAATTATTAATCTAGATCTGACAACTTCGCATTCTTAAGCACCATTTCAAATACTAATCCCTAAAGATATATATAGTGGTTACCTTTACATCGCTTAGTTTGTCAGTAGTATTTGTAAGCACATCATTTATTGCTTTAAGCTCAGCACTTCTGCCAGCAATGTTTATAACAATGTCTTTATCGACCTTATCGGAGTTAAAATATAGTATCGTTTGTTGCTCAATAATTTGATAACGATCGTTCTCTGAGTAAAGTCTTAAAATCTGAGAGTCTGAATATACATCCACATATTCTTTCGGCCAGTTTATATCGAACAGCAGTCTTCTGCTAAAAGAGATTGGAAGAAAAATTAAAATTTCATTCGCATCTGCCTCCGGAATCTTCAGACTGGTTAAATCATTTAAAACTTCGTCATCTTCTTTGTGTGCTCCCGAACCAAGTACATGGATACCCATTTTTACCCAATCTGCAAATTGAGCTTCTTTATTGTGATTCATGATCTCTCATAGCTAAAAATGTTCTTTGAAAACAGAGTCAATTCATTATAGGTATTTTCACAATTTGAAATCATGTTATATCCATGAGTGATTTATCTTCCCAAACATCTTCATAATTTTCTGTCACCAGAAATCGCCAACCGGGAGGAAGCCCCAAATATTTTAATATCATCGGACACCATTCCTTAATATGCTCAACATGAAGAGGAACAAAAAAATCAGGATCCTCAGAATACTCTTCTCCTCCCCATAT
>NZ_DATCSD010000171.1:0-2698 GCF_036568665.1 Ohtaekwangia sp.
AGGAATTTTCTTTTCAATAGCACGAAATGTACCCTTATCGGTAAAGGTGCCTACGTGCAGCTCATAGAATATATATTCATCGATCGGTATATTTTTCCAGAGCTGGTCATTCCATTGAAAATGATTCAAATCAACAGCCTGCGAAGGTCCGTGTACGCCTTCAGGTTGCGAAAGCGATGCCGGATCAGGAAATTCTTTCTGATCGTCAAGCACAAAGCTGTACAGGTCGCCCGGGCGCAACAGGTTGGTTGTGCAAAGCCAATATCCATATTCCTGCTCCTGCAGTCGCAGCAATTTGTTATTGTCGAGCAGGCGCACGCATACCTTTTTTGCGTTCGGTGCCCACACAAGAATTTCAGCCGTTCCGTCTCCCCGGAAATTTACCCCTATCGAACGCTTACTATGTTCTGGATTTCTTATCATACACAATCGGGTGTCGCAGCAAAAGGATAGAACGTCCTTCTACTGATATTGTCTTAGTCGCATCATATATTTTCCCCTCACCTACTACACCCGTGGCTGTGTTCAGCAGCTCAGTCCATTCTTTACCATATTTTGCCGGTGGCAATTTATACTGCAATGCTTCGTGGTGTGCGTTGAAGATCAGATAAAAACTATCATCTGTTGTCTGCTCTCCCTTCGGGCCAAGTGTGTGTATACCTCTGCCATTGAGGAATACTCCCAGCGATTTGGCAAAATCGTGGCTCCAGTGTTCTTCGCTCATTTCTGTTCCATCAGGCAGAAACCAGGCTATATCTTCCAAACCTATACCTTTAATAGGCAGGCCCTGGAACCAGCGCCTTCTGCAAAACACCGGGTGGTTTTTGCGCAGGGCTATTAACTGCCGTGTAAATTCCAGCAGTTCACTATCCGCATCCTTCCAGTTGATCCACGATATCTCATTATCCTGGCAATACGCATTGTTGTTGCCTTTTTGTGTGCGGCTGATTTCATCGCCTGCGAGTAACATTGGTACGCCCTGCGAAAGAAAAAGTGTCGTCAACAGGTTGCGCTGCTGTTGCTTGCGCAATGCCAGTATAGCGGGATCTTTCGATAGTCCCTCTTCGCCGCAGTTCCACGAGCGATTATGATTTTCACCATCGTTGTTATCCTCGCCATTGGCTTCATTGTGTTTTTCGTTGTAAGACACCAGATCGTTCAGGGTGAAGCCGTCATGGGCCGTGATGAAATTTATACTTGCTGTAGGACTGCGATAATCGCCCTGGTATAGGTCTGAGCTGCCGGTAAGGCGCTGTGCAAACTCACCCAGCATGCTATCGGCCCCACGCCAAAAGTCACGCATACAGTCCCGGTATTTACCATTCCACTCTGCCCAGTCTGAAGGAAATTTACCTACCTGGTATCCACCTTCTCCTATATCCCACGGCTCCGCGATAAGCTTTACCTGCGATATAACAGGATCCTGATGAATAATATCAAAGAATGCACTGAGCTTGTTTACTTCATGCAGCTCGCGGGCCAGTGTAGAAGCTAAATCAAATCGAAAACCATCCACGTGCATTTCCAGTATCCAATAGCGCAGGCTGTCCATCATCAGGCGCAGTACGTTCGGAAGATTTGCGTTCAACGTATTGCCCGTTCCCGTAAAGTCCATATAGTAGCGCTTGTCTTCGTTTACCAATCGATAATAACATTCATTATCGACACCACGGAAACAAAGCGTAGGCCCCATGTGATTGCCTTCTGCCGTGTGGTTATATACTACATCGAGTATCACTTCAATGCCCGCCTTATGCATTTCCTTCACCATGTTCTTGAACTCGGTTACCTGCTCACCCAATACGCCACTGCTTGAGTAACGTACTTCCGGTGCAAAGAAACCAATGGTGTTATAGCCCCAATAGTTGGTAAGTCCTTTTTCAACCAGGTGACGATCGGCTATAAAATGATGCACTGGCATCAGCTCAACGGATGTGATGCCGAGATCTTTCAAATATTCAATTACTTTCGGATGAGCCAGCGCGGCATACGTGCCCCTTATATCTTCCGGTATATCCGGATGCAGCATGGTAAAACCGCGCACATGCATCTCATAAATAATAGTCTTGTGATAAGGAATCCGGGGTGGCTTGTCGCCTTCCCAATTAAACTGTTGATCCATTACCACGCACTTCGGTATGAAAGCAGCACTGTCGAGCTCACTATAGCTAAGATCTTCATCTGCATGCCCTACTTCATAACCAAAGAGCGAATCGTTCCATTCGATCTTTCCCGCTATAGCTTTAGCATAAGGATCGATCAGCAGTTTGAATGGATTGAAGCGTTGCCCATTCTTGGGTTCATACGGGCCTTTTACCCTGTATCCGTAGAGTTGCCCCGGTTTCAGATCCGGCATATAGACATGCCATACCTGGTGCGAGCGCTCAATCATTTTGATACGCGTATACTCTGCTTCGTCTTTAGGATTTTTAAAGAGACAGAGATCAACACCGGTGGCCTTGTCGGCATATAGTGCAAAATTTACTCCGTTACCGTCCCATGTCGCGCCTAGCGGATAGGGACTTCCCGGATATGATTTAAGTTTTTGTGTTGTTACAGGTTCAACATCCAGTTCATTAATGTTCATACGTATTCTCCAGGTTCATAGCCCATGTGGGAACGTGTAGCTTTCTTCTCCCTTCTTCAGATTGTATGGCCCCGGCTTTTTGATTGTTTACCGGATGGCGCTCGTGCTTGC
>NZ_DATCSD010000172.1:0-6705 GCF_036568665.1 Ohtaekwangia sp.
TCTTGTGCACCTTTGCCAAGACGTGATTCTTCCAGCACAACGCCACGCTCTTTGTCGATCTCGGCACCTTCAAAAGCAACAGTGCTGGCCCAGTCTTCCAGTATCTGAAACCCTTTATCTACATTCTCTTTTTTCTCGGTAGGTATCGGGAGTATATATACTGTCTCGTCAAAGCTGGTGTAAGCATTCAGGTCAGCGCCAAACTCCACACCAATGGATTGAAGGAAAGATACCAGGTCATTCTTCTTGAAATTTTTGGAGCCGTTAAAGGCCATGTGTTCAGTGAAGTGCGCAAGACCCTGCTGGTCGTCATCCTCGAGTATAGATCCGGCATTAACAACCAGGCGAAGTTCAACTTTCTTTTCGGGCTTTTGATTCTTCCGGATATAGTAGGTAAGACCGTTGGCAAGCTTGCCGATTTTTACGTTTGGATCTACCGGTAATTTTTGATTGAGTTTATCCTGCGCCTGAAGCAGGCCACAGAGCATAAACAGAAATACAATAAGTGTGGATTCCCTTAAAAAGGATTTTGGTTTTGGATACGGCATGCAACAAAATATTTAAGTATAAATGGGTTCACAGGAATAGAGGAGGAGAGATCTATGCAGGGAATATATAGTCTGATCGAACAAGCTATATATTGTTGCATGGATCAATGCCACTTGCTCTGAATGAGCTCTAACATTTCGGGGTGCACGTGTTTATTGCCCGCGCAGAGCTCTCCGCCAAAGACGAAATTATTACCTCCGCGGAAATCCGTTACTGTACCTCCGGCTTGCTGAACGATAAATGTACCGGCCGCTACATCCCACGCGTTAAGATTATATTCAAAAAATCCTTCGAGACGACCGCATGCTACATATGCGAGATCGATAGCGGCACTACCCAGCCTGCGTATACCGTGCGACTTCTCTAAAAATTCTTTTATGATATCCAGGTATACATCTTTCTTGGCAGAGTGATAGTAGGGGAAGCCAGTAGCAAGCAAGCTTTCGCTCAGCGTTTTTACGGGTGACACACGAATCACCTGGTCATTGCAATAAGCTTCGCCACCTTCTA
This sequence comes from Ohtaekwangia sp., assembly GCF_036568665.1. Classification (GTDB taxonomy): domain Bacteria; phylum Bacteroidota; class Bacteroidia; order Cytophagales; family Cyclobacteriaceae; genus Ohtaekwangia. Next base: position 1,060 of record NZ_DATCSD010000172.1, read on the forward strand.
TAGCATGAAAACATTCTTTGCGGATAATGTGGTATACATCGCCTAATATAGTTTCGTTGCCGCGCGTCAATCCTATACTGATCGCAAATATAGGGAGGCCATGAAGAAAGTTCGTGGTGCCATCCAGCGGATCGATAACCCAGTTATACTCTTTCTGATGCGATTGTTCTACGGTTCCTTCTTCGGTTATAAAACCGGCTTCCGGAAAAATCTTGTGAAGCGCAGTAACAAGCTGGCGTTCTGCTTCCTTATCGACATACGAAACAAGATTGTTAAAACTGTTTTTTTGTTCAATGCGCGTAAGATCAAAACTCGCGCCTTCTTTACGAATGAATTCTCCGACTTCCTCACAGATCGAGATAACATTGCGCTGAATATTTTTCAGGTCCATCGCTGACTTGGTTTTGTGTTCACTTTAAGATGGTGAATATAAGGATGGATCGGGAAACATGCTTTTGCCAGCGGATATTAATTTCCCCGGGCATGAATGTTATTCAACAGCTTCTGCTATACGTGTGCATCGTAACGTACACGAGGTGATTAATTTTCCTTGCCGTGTACAACCATAACGATCTCACCCTTTACTTCCTTGCTTTGAAAGTGAAGCAGAATTTCTTCAATCGTTCCGTTCACAGTTTCTTCAAACATTTTGGTAAGTTCACGCGATACAGAAGCTTGGCGATCAGCACCAAAACATTCTTTGAATTGCTCCAGTGTTTTTACCAGTCTATAAGGCGACTCGTAAAAGATCATGGTGCGCTCTTCTTCTGCCAGTTGTTTTAGTAAAGTTTGCCGCCCTTTTTTATGCGGAAGAAATCCTTCGAACACAAACCTGTCGGAAGGTAAACCAGACTTTACCAATGCTGGTACGAATGCAGTTGGCCCTGGCAGACATTCTACTTTGAGGTTAGCTTGCAATGCTGCACGGATAATGAGAAAGCCCGGATCAGAAATACCGGGTGTGCCGGCATCCGATACGAGTGCCATGGTCTCGCCTTTCTCCATACGCTGAATAAGACTCGCCAGTATTTTATGTTCGTTGAAGTTGTGAAAACTCTGCAGCGGTTTTGCTATAGCATAATGCTTAAGCAGGAAGCCGGAGGTGCGTGTATCTTCAGCCAGTATAACATCAACAGACTTTAATACTTCGAGTGCGCGAAGTGTTATATCAGCAAGATTGCCGATCGGTGTAGGCACAATATATAATGATGGTGAAGACATACGATGCAATATATACCCGCGCAGCGGTATTGCATATTCCGGCAAAAAGAAATTACTCTATCGCTTGTATACTATGCCAGCTTATCGATCGCGTCCGCCAGTTTGCGGTCGCGATCGGTAACTATATTGCCGGCATCATGCGTGGATAACTCGAAAGCAACTGTGTTCCAGGTGTTGGTCCACGTAGGGTGATGGTTCATCTTCTCTGCTACAATCGCCACTTTCGTCATAAACCCAAATGCTTCTGTAAAGTCTTTAAATGTGAAAGTCTTTTTAAGCTTGTTGTTTTCTGTTTTCCATTCCATAACACTTACCTTTTTTGTACTCTAAAAAGGTAAGCATTATTTTTTTGGTGGCAAGGTCTGATTCAGCCCGTTGCCTAAATACTGGTCGTACCACGCTGTCCAGCGGGTAAACCGGTCTATCTGGTAACTCGGCACAGATATACCATGAAACTGTCCGGGATACACCACAAATTGTGTTGGCACACCCAGTGTCTTTAATGCCTGGTACATCTGTTCACTACCCGCAGCCGGCACATTAAAATCTTTTTCGCCAACCATATATAGTGTTGGTGTTTTGATCTTGTCGGCTTTAAAGAAAGGATACGATACCTTCATCCATTTGTCTACATTCTTCCACGGTACTCCTAATTCTTTTTCATATTGAAGAGTATACTGGTCAGAGCCATACATAGAGAGCTGAAGCGCGCTGCCCGCTCCGCTGGCTGCTGCTTTGAAACGTGTATCCGTAGCAGTGGTATAATCTGTTAATATACCGCCATAACTCCAGCCGCCTATACCGAGGCGATTAGGATCAGCAGCTCCGATCTTTACCAGGTAATCAGCAGCTCCGAGTATATCCATTACTTCTTTATTTCCCCAATCGGCAAAGATCGCTTTGCTAAATGCAAGACCTTTACCATTGCTGCCACGATAATTTACATTGGCTACGGCATAACCTTTGGCGGCAAACATCTGCGAAGTAAGATCGAACGAGTAATCATCCTGCGAGGTGGGGCCACCGTGTATCCATAAGATGAGCGGCAATTTTTCTGAACTGGGTTTACCGGCAGGCCAGTATAACAAACCACCTACAACCGTTCCATCTTTACTCACCGAGTTAAATCCTTTTACCGTAGCGAGGTTTAGTGATTTGAGGAAGTCATCATGTATATGCGTAACTCTTCTGGCCTTACCATTGTCGAGTGCATATACTTCGTTCGGTGTGCGTGGATCGCTGGAGATCATAACCCAACGATTATTGATACCTCCCTGCGGAGTGAAAAATACCTGCTCACCGGAAGTGATGGCTTTATGATTTCCTGCAAGATCGAAGGATGTGATGTGACTGGTGCGATCATCTTCAATGGCAACATATAGCGCCTGACTGTCGGCCGACCACCGTGGTGAAGATATATCGCGATCAACTTTTTGTGATAGTAGTACAGGCGTGCCTCCTGTAACGGATATATAGGCAAGGTAGGGTTGATCGTATATATTAAAGTCTTCGAAGCGTGATTGCAGGTAGGCTATATATTTACCATCTGGACTCCAGGCCGGGCTGGTGTCGGCACCTTTCCAGGTAGTGAGTTGACGTGGTGTAGAACCTTTTTTTGCATCAATGATCCAGATATCGTTGTTCGCATTGCGATCGGCATCAGGTGTACGGTTGCTTACAAACGCCAACTGCTTGCTGTCTGGCGACCATATAGGATTGTCTACATCAAAATCTCCTTTGGTAAGTGTATCCAGTTTTTTACTCTCAACATCAAAGAGGTATAGATGCTCGCGCTTGCGTTCAAGGTATCCATCGCCATCGCTTTTAAAATGATAGCGATCCATTACGATAGGAGGTGTTGTTTTCTTTTTATCACGATCGTCCACTGACTCCTGGTCTTTGATAATGAGTGCGATCTTTTTGGCATCCGGGCTCCATATATAGTCGCTGATGCCATACTTCAATTCCGTAAGTTTTACAGCTTCACCACCTCTTCGGTCCAGCTTCCATATTTGTGAAGATTTAGTTTCGTAGCGTGATGAAAGAAAGGTTAGATATTTACCATCAGGCGACCACCGCGGTCTGCTCTCACCTTCGGCACTCGTTGTTAGTCGAAGGGATTCTGTTCCTTCCCAATTGATCATCCATACATCACTGTCATACTTATCTTTTGCAGAGTCAGGCGTAGATACAACATACGCGATCCAGTTTCCATCAGGTGACAGTTGAGGATCGGAAACCGATTTCAATTTATAGACATCGGAAGGACGCATGGCACGCTGTGCAGACACAGTGCAAGCCACACACAAAAGCAGGGTAAAGAGTAGGGTTCGTTTCATGGGGTAATGTATATAGGTATATCTGCTGATTATACTCCGATTTTACAAATTTTTATCGGAATGTGAACAGGATATGCGATCAGCGCAATTAATCAGGTGGGAACGGCAGTGGCAAATAGCAGGGAAGTAAACGCATAAAGTTCAAAGTGTAAAGCATAAAGTGAACCAGTGCAACTACAGGCCTTTTACTTTCAGCTTTACGCTTTACACTTTGTATTCTTCTGTATAATTCTGTGAAATTCGTGAGAGATATTCCTGCATTTAATCTGCGGAATCTGCGCGATCAGCGGGAAATAAATTTATAGTGCAACGATGCCTTCGATCTGTGAGGCTTTTATATAAACTTCAATAACGGCATCGCTGGAGGGCATCATCATTTGGGCTGTTACACTTATATACTTTCCATGACTGGACAGTTTCTCGGTAACAGTATGCAGCGGGAAGAGTTGTCTTACTTCTCCTTCCTTGCCGGTGGGCACTATAAATTTAAAAATATAGAGCGATGGCCAGGTATAGTGTTGGTCAAGGTTGTTACGGAAGTTATCGAGCCACTGTTGATCCATTCGCAAAAAGCAACGCCCTGACTCAATCGGTCAAGGCGTGCTGTTAAAATTTTAAAGTATACTTAGAAGAACTTGTAACGCTTGTCTACGATGTCAGATTTTTCTTTGATCGCCTCAGCAATACTATAAGAGCTTCTGTTCTGGTTGTTTTGTTCCAGTTGTGTTTTGTATACGCCATAATCCTGAAGAGCAGGGGCGATAGTTTTGTTGGTGAGCTCTACAATCACCACACCATTGTCGCCAGATAAAGGCTTAGAACGTTTGCCATTCTCCAGTGAGAATGCTGCACCCACTGCCTGTGGATCAAATCCTACAGTAGGCAGTGCGTTGCTGTTCAGTTTCAGATCGCTGCTGGTATATACATTGGCATCATTGCCAAATCCTACCGCTACTTCTTCTAATGTGCCTTTCAGACCATTGAGTTTTTCGGTGATGATCTTGCTTTTTACTTCGTTGCGCACTGCTACCGTAATTTCTTCTTTCACATCTTCCAGTGGTCTGTAGCCTTTCTTCACTTCACCTGTCATGATCGCGACTACGTTCTGATCCTGCAGATCATATACCTGAGAAATTTTACCGATAGATGCATCGCGGAATAACCACATTACAATCTGGCGAGCTTCACCTAATGTACCAATGCGTCTGTCGCCAGCGCTGATGTTCTTGGCATCCAATACTGTCAGGCCTGCTTGTTTTGCTTTCTCTTCAAATTCTTTTACATCCGAAACATTGGCAGCAAAAGTTTCTGCTTTACGGAATGCTTCGTTGGTAGTAGCATCGCTTGGCAGAATCTGGCGCTCTACTATAGCGAGGTTATATGCGCGGTTTGTTTTAGTGTTGGTAACATCGATGATGTGGTATCCGAATTCTGTTTCCACTACATCATTGAGTACACCTGGTTTAGAAGCTGTGAACACAGCATCCTGGAAAGGTTTTACCATCTGGCCAGAACTGAACCAGCCGAGATCACCACCGCGTGATGCCGTACCATCAGTACCGAACTCACGGGCTTTTGCTTCGAATGAAGCTCCGCCTTTAATGTCTTTCAGAATATTGCGTGCTTTTTCTTTTGCTTCTTTCTTGGAAGCTTCGCTGGTGTCTGCCCACTTGATCAGGATGTGCTTAGCCCGGGCGTTGTATACGGTGTCGTTAAAAATTTTAGAAACTTTTACTACTTTATAAGTATCACCGTCCAATACAGGACCGATCACGTTTCCTTCTGTCAAAGCACTTTCAGGAATGAATGCCGGTAATGATGCAACCGAATATTTAGCATAAGGATTTTGTCCTTCCGTATTAGAGGCAGCATATACTGAATCTTCCGTTGAGTTTTTAAACTCAGTCACGGCTTTTTGAAGATCTTCGTTTACAGCAGCAGAGTCGTCTGCAGAAGCAACTACCGGAATGCTTACATACTTGATGTCGCGTGTAGCATCGGTCTTATACTTCTCTTTGTTTTTGTTATAGTACGCTTCGTAATCTGCATCGGTAACTTTTGCAGATGAATCACTAATGGCATAGTA
>NZ_DATCSD010000173.1:0-15057 GCF_036568665.1 Ohtaekwangia sp.
TTTATCTGCTTAAGTGAGCGATGCACTTGTCTATCTCACGAATGTATTCGTCCACTTTTTTCTTTAACTCCAGAACACTTCCGTCTTCCGGGTTTAAATTATCCACAATTTTAGTGATTTTCAGTTGATTATGAAAACCGGAGATCTGTTCATCGCGGACTTTAATAGCAGCTTTCAGTTCCTGATTTTCGTTTTTCAGGTTCTTCAGTTCCTCTTTCAGATTTTTATGCTCATTGATGAGCACCACAAGTTTGCGCTCTAACCCCGTAAGGTTAGACTTTAAGAGTTCTTGGTCCATTTCAATTCGTTACGCTACAGGATTTAGCCTGTGGCAGTTGGTAATTACACTCACATCGTGGGGGCATCTATAAAACTTGTTTCTTTTACACAGCCTTATCCCTTTCCCGGTCTCCAACTCAACAGGAGAACACAGGAAAGTTATTAGAGATACCCTGAGCGCTATATGCCGATCCCTGCTATTACTTCCGGATTACAGCTCCGAGTTTCTCCTCGAATGCTTTCATCAACCGGTTCATGGTTTTATCGATCTCATCATCGGTTAATGTTTTGGTTTCATCCAGCAGCGTAAATCCAAGTGCATACGCTTTCTTGCCTTGCGGAATGTTTTCACCTTCATATACATCAAACGCGATGATGTTCCTGATCAACCGCTTCTCGGTATTTTGTACTACGTTGCTAATCTCGCTGAAGTTAATCTGCTTATCTAACACCAATGAAAGATCGCGTCTTACTTCCGGAAATTTTACAACTTCTTTAATTACTAACTTAGGGTTTGCCGCTTGGAAAAGCAAGGATGTATTTAGCTCCGCATAAAATATTTCCTGCTTCACTCCAAAATCTTTCAGCAACGCTGTTTTTACTTTACCAAGCTTGCCTATTTCTTCGTTGCCTCTTAATAGTTTAGAACCATATTCGAGTAACTGATCGTTAATTGTTTCCTGCTTCAGGTTTGTAACCCCGCACTTTTGCAACACCTGTTGTACTTGCTGTGCCAGGTCGTAATAGGTAACAGACTGCGTTTTATGTCGCCAGTTTTCAGTTTCAACATTACCGGTTATATAGAACGCGAGGCGTTCTTCTTCCTTATACTGTCCACCGTCTTTATAGTATATTTTGCCGAACTCGTAGAGCTTCAGGTCTTTCTGCTTACGGTTCACATTATAAGCGCAAACTTCAAGGCCGGTAAATAACAATGTCTGGCGAAGTATACCTTGCTCTTCGCTCAGCTTGTTCAGTATCTCAACGGGCTCACCTTTAAAAGTGAGTTTATGTTTTTGCTGATAGGCCTGGTTGGTAAGTGAGTTGGTCCATATCTCGTAGAAGCCATTGCCGATCAGTAACTCACCAATGCTACGTTTAAATTTATCGATACTCTTTACCGGAAACTCTGCCAGGTAATCGGTGCTGGCAGTATCGGACAGTTCTATATTGTTGAACCCGTATATGCGCAGTATCTCTTCGGTAATGTCTGCTTCCTGTAAAACATCTACACGGAAAGGCGGAACAGATACGGTGAACTGATCGTCTTTCTTGTTCGTGATGTTTATATCCAAACGTTCCAGTATAGCGAAGATTTCTTCACGCGGTATAACTTTACCGATGAGACGGTTTACATTTTTATCTTTTACCTCGATCGTTCTGTTTTCGATCTTGGTTGGATATATATCTACGATGTCGGAAGATATTTGTCCTCCGGCAATTTCTTTTACCAGCAATGCTGCACGCTTCAGTGCATAAACGGTAATGTTCGGATCGGTGCCACGCTCGAAACGGAACGATGCATCAGTTTTCAGTTGATGGTGCAGCGAAGTTTTGCGAACATAGTCGGCCGAGAAGTAAGCACTCTCCAGAAATATATTCTTCGTTGCTTCGGTTATACCCGACTTGGTTCCACCAAATACACCGGCTATACACATACCTTCTTCTGCGTTGCAGATCATGAGGTCGTTGGCCAGCAGTGTTCTTTCTTTGTTGTCGAGTGTAGTAAATTTAGAACCGGCCGGTAAAGTTTTTACAATTACTTTTTTACCGGTTATCTGGTCTGCATCGAACGCGTGCATCGGTTGGCCGAGTTCGTGGCAGATATAGTTTGTAATGTCTACGATATTGTTGATGGGTGTAAGACCAATGGAAAGCAAGCGGTTCTTCAACCACTCGGGCGATTCTTTTACAGTTATACCGCTGATGGTTATACCGCTATATCTCGGGCAGGCTTCCTTGTTCTCAACTTCTACAGTTATAGCAAGTTGCTGATTGTCTACCTTGAAAGTATCTACGGATGGATACTTTATACTTCTATTTTTCGAAGCACGTATATCGCGTACTACACCTATATGCGAAGCAGCATCGGCACGGTTGGGTGTTAAGCCGATCTCCAATATATAGTCTGACTGAATGTTGAAATATTGAGTAGCAGGGGTACCGTTGGGTACGGTGGTGTTTAACACCATGATGCCCGCATGGCTTTCGCCTAAACCAATTTCATCTTCGGCACAGATCATCCCTTCCGATTGCTCGCCTCGTATCTTGGCGTTCTTGATGGTGAACGGTTCGCCTTTGGTAGGGTATACGGTTGCGCCTGGTACAGCTACTACTACGCGTTGCCCGGCTGCTACATTGGGTGCACCACATACTATAGGCAGTATGCGTTCGCCACCAACATCTACCGTAGTAACAGAAAGTTTATCGGCATTCGGATGTTTGGCACAGGTAACTACAGTGCCTATCACGAGGCCTTTCAATCCGCCCTTTACGGTTTCATGCTCTTCTACTTTTTCAACTTCGAGCCCGGTAGAGGTAAGCACTTTTCCGATCTCCTCTGCTGATTCAGGGATGTCGATGTATTCTTTCAGCCAATTGTATGAAATGGTCATAATTCAAGTAGTAATAATTACCAGAACGAAGCTGTTCAGGTATATGAATAAGACCTCAAAAATAAGGGTTTAGCCGGAACTGACTAAAGCGAAAGATTAAAAAAGGTTGGATCAGTTATGATAAACTTTTTCGCCTGCGCGGATGGCCACCTGCAGTAAATTTTCGGCTGGTGGCAGCGGGCACGAAAACTCATCGGCATAAGCGCAATACGGATTATAGGCCATGTTAAAATCCAGCGTTATCGTATTGCTGCCCTGCACTTTAGTAACATCGAGGTAGCGGCCTGCACCGTATGTGTCGCGTGCGCTTGTATCATCGCCAAAAGCGAGAAAAAGTTTTCCGCGGAAAGGCCCCATATCGATCATCTCCAGGATGAGGAGTTTATTATGAAAACCATCGAGGTCAAACTCGGCATAAGCATACTTGATATAGCGCTGTTCTTTGCCATCGTTGGTGCGCAGCAATACAACATCTTTATCCTGTATAGGCTTCAGGTCGGCAGTAATTTTATACCGAATATCTACCGGGAAATATTTCAGTCCCTGATACGATTCTTTATGATTGGCAAAAGGCGACTCTTCTGATGTACGCATAAATTGTTCCTTCTCATCGCGCTCCTTTTGTATGGTGTTGATATAGGCTGTTTGATCCTGCCCGCCCATAAAAGAGTATAGCAGGCTAACGATGATAACTACTACTACAATGATGATGAAGATGCTTTGTCTTTTCATATAAATCAGCTGCTGGCTGGCTTCTGGAGGTTTGAGCGTGGGAGAGCGTGTGAAGCTAAAAGCAAATATACCTGCTACTTTTAATTTTTTACTTTAAGCTTTCGGCTTGTATTTTTTTTCTGTGTAAGTCTGCGCGATCTGCGGGAAATAAATTACTGTATTTCCTTCTTCGCCAAGATAACACGTTGCCGGTTATCATACGCTATAATAGAATCGCGATGGGCTCTAAACATATTCAGAAATATTGGTATACCTGTATCGGCAACAGTGCCAGGGGCATTTGCCAGCAGGCATATAGCCATGCGGTCTTTTACATTTACTGCTACTTCACTGCGATAGCCGTTTACATAGCCGCCATGATATACCAGCGTATCATCCGGATAATATAGTATACGCCAGCCTAAACCATAATACGATTTGCTTACGTGGTGTGTTCTGCCATAATTTCTATTCTTGGAAGGTGCCGCTACCTGTGGTGTAAATAATTGTGCGAGTGTTTCGGGCGTGATTACGTCTTTTCGGTTACCCAACAGGGCAAGCATCCAGTGGGCCATGTCTGATATACTGGCATTTACTCCACCGGCAGGTGCCACATTATAGTATGTGTTGGTGATGGCAGCTTCTTTCCATTGGCCGCGTCTCATCAGGTGCGGGCGCGCTATATCGGGGTTGGTGATGAATGAAGTATAATCCAGCGATGCTGTCTTCATATTCAACGGTATAAATACGCGCTCTTTCATCAGGGCATCGTATGTTTTCCTGGTAGCGGTGTGTATCACTTCTCCAATTAAACTATAGGCTACATTTTGATAGCTATATTCTTTGCCGGGAGGTTGCGCTACATTTACTTCTTTCAGTTTATCGAGTAATGATGTCAGATCTATACCTTCTTCTACCAGGTTGGTATAGGTATGATACGGAAGCCCTGTGCTATGGGAGAGTACATGGCGCAGCGTGAGCATCTTGGTATACTCATCGGATTTAAGTGTGAAGGAAGGGAGATAGTCAATTACATGATCGTCCCACGAAAGTGTACTATCGGCTACCAAGGTGCCGGTAAGAAATGCAGCAAAACATTTTGATACCGATGCAATTCTAAAAACAGTGTTGATATCAACCGAATCTTTTTGCCCTATAGCTTTCAATCCAAAGCCCTTGAGATATACTATAGAAGAGTCTTTTACAATAGCGATAGCTGCACCCGGTGTGCCCGAAGCCTGCATGAGCGATTTTATCTCTTGCTCATAAGCGCTGAGTATACTTGTAAACTCCGGATTGTTATAAGGCTTCACAATAGCAACGGCCGGTATAGGCGCAGCAGCTTCCTGCTGTTGCTCTTCTTCATTGTCTTTCCATACTTGTGCCAGCAGCAAGGGCAAAGTAATGACAAGCAGGACGACTAGCAGTGCGCGTTTTCTTTTCATGTTTGGGTTTCAAACTTAGAAACAAGTAGGGAAAGGTAAAAACGATGCCCATCCTCACATTGGTTACAAACGTGATTACTGCTGGAACGAAAAAAAGATACAATCAGTATATCAGATCATGCCCTCATCGGCAAAGCTGAAATAACGCTGGCCGGCAATGATCAGGTGATCAAGTATTTGAATATCGAGGAGCCTGGCGCCCTCTTTCAGTTTTGTTGTGAGCTGGATATCGGCAAAGCTCGCTTCGAGGTTGCCCGAAGGATGATTGTGTGCGAGTATAATGCCTGTGGCAAGTTCATCGAGCGCAAGCTTGAAGATAATTTTAGGATCGGCCACTGTGCCTGATACACCACCTAAACTGATCTTTTGTTTTCGCAACACGCGGTTAGCCCTGTTCATTAAAATAACCCAAAACTCTTCGTGTTGTATATCGAGCAGTTCGCTCTTTACCAGATCGAAGGCATCGCGCGATGAGCCGATCTTGGGTTTAACATCGGCATCTGCATTTTTTCTTCTGCGGCCCAACTCTAACGCAGCAACAATGCTGATGGCTTTCGCTTCGCCAATGCCTTTTATTTTAACAAGGTCTTTTATGGTAAGGTTGGCCAGCTTGTGCAGGTTGTTATCGGCCTGTGCTAAAATTTTTTTGGCAAGATCTACTGCGCTAAGAGTAGCGGTGCCTGTGCCTAATAATATAGCGATCAGTTCGGCATCAGAGAGTGATGATCTTCCTTTGAGTACAAGTTTTTCGCGGGGGCGATCTTCGGGTGACCAGCTTTTAATGCCGAGTGTTTTTTCTTCCATGATTACCATAACTACAACGGGTTTGTTACGAAGGTATAAAAATTACAACAGGCTGGTTTCACCTCAAGGTATATTTCAACCAGTATTTTTATACTGAAAAAAAGCTTACGTACAACGGGTGATAATAGTATAAAGCAAAAACCCCGCTTTATGGGCGGGGCAATGTATAGGTTAATAGCCGTTTAAGAATTGCTTCTTAAGCGATTTTATTCACAAACTTTGTGAGCTTCGACTTTTGGTTAGAAGCTTTCTTCCAGTGAATGATGTTCTTCTTCGCGAGTTTATCGATCAATGAAGATACTTCTTTCAGAAGACCTTGTGCTTCACTTTTCACCGTTGAAGTTTTCAACTTCTTGATGAGCGTGCGGGTAGTTTTATGCTGGTAGCGGTTTCTTACACGCTTGATCTCATTCGCACGGATTCTTTTTTCTGCTGACTTATGGTTTGCCATAGTTCGTTTTCAAATAAGGACTGCAAAGGTAAAGGTATTTACCGGATTTGCAATGTTATGCTTCAATCAATTCTTTATTTTTCCTTCATACAACAGGTTGGTGTTGGGATCCAGCGCAATTTTAAAGGGTTTTTGCCCAATCTTGAAACTGAATTTATTTGATTTTTTATCCAGCCTAACCACCTCCGTTTGACTTATAAGCCCATCGTTACCATAAATTCCGATCTCTAATGGTGTGTTAAATGCTTCCCCGGGCTGAACCTGGTTTACAGTAACGGTAACATTTTGAGTTTTAACATCAAATGCCCAGTTCCATTCTACTATAGGGTGGCCAGCACGATAAAGCCATTGAGCAAAAAAAGTATCAAGCTTTTTGCCGGAGGCATCTTCCATTGCCTGTTTAAAGTTTTCGGTGGAAGCGTTGCTGTTACGATATGAGTGGTAATAGGATTGCAGCCCCGACCAGAATGCTTCATCGCCAATTTCATATCGTAGCATGTGGAGCACCCAACTGCCTTTTTGGTAGGAGTTAGGGCTCAGTATTTCCAACAGGTCACCTGGGAGCGATGGAAAAACAATAGGTAGTTTTGTTTTCTGATAGAAGCCGATCACCTTATCGCGGTCTTCTTGCAGATTTTTAGTCATGCGATCGCGACCATACGTGAACTCGGTATATAAATGAGTAAGATACGTAGCAAACCCTTCGCTGAGCCACACATGATGCCAATCCGTTTCCGATGCTGAGTTGCCAAACCATTGATGGGCAATTTCATGTGCAACAAGCGATTCATTTTTGGTAGCGTTGTTCTCAGCGCCTTCACCGGTAACAACCGAATTTTCGAAATAGAAAATATTGCTGGCGTTTTCCATGCCGCCATAACGCGTGGTAGATTGAACGTTGGCTAATTTCTTATAAGAGTAAGGCCCTACGTGTGTATCGAAGAAGTCGAGAATGCGCGGAGCAAATTTATAGGCTTCAAAACCTTCTTCACGATTTTGCGGATATACCCAGCTCGTTACTTCAAAATTTTTGATGATTCCGGTTTGTTTTATAGCGAAACGCGCAGCACCAATTACCATTACTTTTGGTGAGAGCTCGGTGTCTTCATGCCAGTGTGTTAACTTCTGTCGGTTGCCTATATTGCTTTCTTCTATTTTTATACCGTTGCTAATCACTTCATATTTAGGAGGCGCTGTAACGATAAAATCTACAGCAGCTTTATCGGAAGGGTGATCTACCGTGGGTAGCCAGTGATGTGCACGGTTCGGCCAGTTGTCGCCAAAGAAGGTACGATCGCCAAATTTATTTTTAGAGATGATCAGGCCATCGCGAGGCACGCCACTATATATAATAGTAAAGGAAATGGTGGATGCTATATTTACCGGAGCGGGAAGTATAATTTTTAATCGATCGTTCTGATGCAGGAATTTTATAGTCTTTCCATCTGCCATGATATTTGTTACTTCCATGCCTGAGCCCGATGCATCTTTGTTTACCAGATCCAATTCAAACTCTGAAACAGCTTTTCTGAATTGCACCGTTACGGTTGCTTTGCCCGATATAGTATTGGTTGAATCGCTGAGTGTTAATTCAAAAATATACTTCTTAACATCGATGTTCTCATTCTTCGGATAGTCTTTGCTATAGGTGAGGGTTGTTAGCAGTAAAAATATACAGGTAGTAAAGATCAGCTTTTTCATTGCGCTTCGATTTATGTATCTTTCGGGTGCAAGTATAATTCTTCAACGTTGTATGTTAAAATTGGCACATGCTTATCGCTATTGCAAGCGACTTGTTTTAATCGGTATATTCTTTCTCTTTGGTGGTTGGGGCTTTTTTGGTCACCAGCGCATCAACCGTCTTGCGGTATTCGCATTGCCTCCTGAAATGATAGGATTCTATAAAAAGAATATAGGCTATATAACTGAAACAGCCGTAAACCCCGACAGGCGCAGATTTATAGTAGTAGACGAAGCTCCCCGGCACTATATAGATCTCGATCATTATGGCGATAGTGCTTTATATACTTTGCCTCGCTATTGGAAGGATGCCGTTGAGAAGCTCACCGAAGATACACTCAAGGCGTATGGCATTTTGCCGTGGCATATCAACCGCATGTACTATGCATTGAAAGATGCCTTCCTGGTGCGCGACCGTGACAGAATATTGAAACTATCTGCAGAGATTGGTCACTATATTGGCGATGCACACGTGCCGCTGCATACTACCGAAAATTACAACGGCCAGCTTACGGGCCAGGAAGGTATACATGCATTTTGGGAGTCGCGTTTGCCAGAGTTGTTTTCTGATCAGTATGATTTTTTTGTTGGCAAAGCTTCTTATATAGTAAACCCACAACTGGCAGCATGGGAAGCTGTTGAAGAATCTCACCTCGCGGTTGATTCCGTATTGGAGGAAGAGCGAAAGTTATTCAGCAAATCGGGCGATCATAAATATTCGTTCGAAACCAAAGGCAGGCAAACCCAAAAAGTTTTCTCGCAGGAATATTCAAAAGCCTATCATGCAGCATTGCGTGGCATGGTAGAGCGAAGAATGCGTGCTGCTATCAAACTCACAGCCGATATGTGGTATACCGCCTGGGTAGATGCCGGGCAACCCGATCTGAACGAGCTTATTCAATATGCGCCTACTGAGCAGGAAATTATACAGCGAAGAAAAGAATTGGAAGAACTGAACCGCGAGCCTACGGTGCGAACACGAACTCATGAAATATAGGTGCGATCTATACTATATTTACTTTCCCTGTTTTACTTTCTCGCGAGTAACTCTTCTGCTATAGCACGCCACTCTTCCTTCAACGTATTGACAGGCATTTTACGATTCGCACGACTATACCAATAAGATGCGTTGCCCAGATCGCCCTCTACACGATGGAGGTAGGCATGTATCCACGAGCCATCGTTTGAGTGAATATCCTGGGCAATGTTATGTGCAGCTTCCCAGTCACCTTTACCTTCATACCAAAGCGCCTGCAACAAGTTACTGAGATGTTGTGGAGGCGTTGCTCCGTTCAGCGAAGTTTTAAAATCATCGAATGTCATGACTCAAAGCTAAAAGCAAAAAGCTTAAAGCTCAAGGTAAACTTCGAATCCTGAACTTTAAGCTTTCTGGTTTTAAACTCTCGACTTTGCTTTCGCTATTACTGGTTAGCTTCTGCGAGTTCCTTTATTTTCTCCAGGTTATAATCAAAGGCTTTGTTCATTTCACCTTCAAACATTGTTACTCCCATCCAGCGCATCAGCGGGTTCATACCAAACTCGGTAGAGAAACCCATGGTTACTTTTGTGCTGTCGTTTTGAGGCTCGAAAGTATACCAGCTCTTCGCAGTACCATGTTCCATAAAATCCAGGTCGGCTTTGATCAGTGATGCCGGATTACTTTCGGTAATAGTAAGTTTACCTTCACCCATCTCTTCACTTTCCCAGCTATACCAGGCACCTGTGCCAGAATGTTTATCGCCATAGGTAATTTTCATGGTAGGATCGAGCGAGTGCCAATAAGACCATTTGTTCCAGTTATCAAGATTGTTGATCTGTTCAAAAGCTGCTTGCGGAGATGCATGCATCGTTATACTTCTGGTGATCTCCACTTTTGATGGCAGAAAGAATCCGACAATGATCAATAGAATAATGATGCCGAGCAGGCCTAATAAAATCTTCTTCATGGTGGTAAGGTTAATATACTCTAAAGTTACTGTAAAATACTAAATGAAATCGTTTGCATTTCTCCTGAAAATTAGGAAAATTTAATTATACCTAATGTTATAATTCTTATGAGCCTGCTTACAAATCCCAACCGCATTCCGGAGAATTATGGTTTGCGAATTGCCGCCGGTCTTATTGCTTACTTTCTTGTTATGAAAGCTGTCAATCTGAGTCACCACGTAGAGTTACGATTGCTGAATCTTGTTATTCTCACGGTAGGAGTATACGCGGCACTGAAGAAATTCAGGGAAACGCATACTGATAGTCTGAATTATTTTCGTGGACTTGTAACCGGTGTTGCAACGGCTGGTATAGGCTCACTTATATTCGGTATGTTTTTATTCTTCTATATGAAGTTCGATGCCTCGATGATGCAATCTATAATCGACAATGAACCAATGGGGCGTTACCTCAATGCCTATATGACGGCCTTCATTGTTGTATTGGAAGGTTTCTTCTCCGGGCTGTTGGTAACATTTGTGTTGCTCAACTGGGTAAATACAGATGAGGTTAATCAACCCATTGGCCGATCGAAGTAGTGTAAGAAGTTCCTCAGTACTTCGCTCAGTATTTATGCACCTTACGGGCATACTATTTTCGGATATACTATAGAACCAACTTCCATAGGCTATGAATATCTGGAACAGATCCACCCGTATACCGGAGATATATGGTACGATCATCGCACTGGGGCTGATCGTATACTTCTTTGCTATGTATGCTTTAGGACTCCTGCAGGTGATTGAGTTGCGATTGCTCAATCTGCTGATCATGCTGGGAGGAGTATATTATGCAATGAAGCAGTTTTCGCGAACACACCATGGCCACATGAATTACTTCAGAGGGTTGGCCATTGGAGTATCCACATCTGCAATAGGGTCATCAACCTTTGCGCTTTTTCTGTTTTTCTTTCTGCGATTTGATAAAGGATTGATGCAGTATATAATTGAACACGAACCGATGGGGCCATACCTCAATGCTTATATAGCATCGTTTATGGTGTTGCTGGAAGGTATATTTTCTGGCTTGTTCATCACGTTCGTGTTATTGAATTGGGTGCATAGCGACCAGGTAAACGAACCTTCGGGTACATCTTCCTGATGACTCGCGATATATAGTTTAAAATATACCTATGAAAATCCCGGACGGCCATCAAACCATTATGCCCTATATTACGGTGGAGGGCGCTGAAAAATTTATAGCGTTTCTAAAGCGTGTGTTTGGTGCAAAAGAATTATTAGTTGTGCATCGGCCCGAAGATGGCAGCGTTATGCATGCAGAATATAGTATAGGAACATCTACCGTTATGCTGGCCAATGCAACGCAAGCCTATAAACCATCACCCATAGTGCTTTTCATCTATGTAGAAAATATAGATGAAACATTCCACAAAGCTTTAAAGGCCGGAGCCATAACCATTGAGGAGCCGGCCAATAAAGAATATGGCAGAACCGGAGGACTAAAAGATGAGTTCGGTAATATCTGGTGGCTCGTAACGCCTCTGTAGAAGCGTTTCAGGCATTTATAGTATATCTGAATTATTTCAATTCCAGCTCTACAATTGTATCTGTCTCATCCATTTTTGCTTTTGGTATTTTGAGCGTGATGCCAAATTCGTTCTCTATAAATTTTACAGTACTCTTATCGCTGAAAAGCTTAGCTGATTTTATCTTCTTGCCCCACGAAGGAAGTGTGAGCGATTCGTCAGTCCAATCCAGCACATGAATATATACCTTGTTGCCTTTTTGAGTTGTTACACCCCAGTCGCGCGCAGTTAACGGGCCACCGCGTGTTCCGTATATAGTCTCTCCGTTGGCCGTAAGCCATTCACCCATCTGCTTAAGTTTTTCAATATGCTCCGGCTGAATTTTCCCATTGGGCATCGGCCCTATATTTAGCAGGAAGTTGGCGCCATAGCCTGCTGCTTTTACCAGGTATTGAATAAGTTCTTTGCGACTCTTGTGTCCATCGTCTTTTAAATTAAAGCCCCACGAGTAATTGATCGTCTCGCAGGTTTCCTTCGGCAGGTCTCCAATTTTTTGTTCAGGAGCAAAACCTGTCGTGTTATGACCTGGCAAATCTTTTTCAAACATCTGAAAATCTTCGCCATCGTAAGGTGCAACGTGGTGGTTACTGCCTACCAGCGCACCGGGTTGAAGTTTGTGTATTAACGAGTATGTTTTGTTCAAACGCCAGTCAGCATCCTTTTTATCCCACATGCCATCAAACCATATACCTGCTATCTCGCCATAGTTGGTGAGCAACTCCGAAAGCTGCGCATCCATATAGTCAAGATATTTATACCAGTCGCCACTCTCAGCCCGCCCAGTCCAGCTTCCACCCGTGTTACCTCTCGGGAAATAATCCGGATGATGCCAGTCGAGTTGTGAATGATAGAAGAAAAGCTTTATACCTTCCTTGTGGCATTCATCGGCCAGCATTTTCAATACATCTTGTCCGTAAGGAGTTTTCTTCACAATGTTATAGTCCGATACTTTACTATCCCACATGGCAAAACCATCGTGATGTTTACTCGTGATCGTGATATACTTCATACCTGCAGCTTTTGCCATTTGTACCCACGCCTTCGCATCGAAAGCGGTAGGGTTAAAGAATGCCGGTATCTTTTCATAAACCTTGATGGGTATCTGCTGGTTGTTCATTACCCATTCGCCATCGCCCAATACACTGTATACTCCCCAGTGAATAAAAAGACCAAACCTGGCATCCTGGAACCACTCACGGTTCTTTTTGTTTTCTGCAGACGGCTCGTATTTTGTTTGAGCAACACTACAGACAGATAAAAGAATAAACAGAAATGCCACAAAGAATGAGTTGATTGGCTTCATAGACTTTGGTTAAATTGCACGCGACTGTTGAATTGTTCAGAAGTAAGTGAAAGTAATAAAAAGTATGCGATATAAAAGTATTAAAAAAGACCTCTTCGAGTCGAACCGGAAAAACCTGGTGAAGGAATTAAAGTCAAACGCACTGGTAGTTGTTAATGCCAACGACATTATGCCGACAAACTCGGATGGCACCATGCGCTTCCGCCAGAACAGCGATCTGTTTTACCTGAGTGGTGTAGACCAGGAAGAATCTATACTGGTACTGTGCCCTGATTTTCCGGATAAGAAATATAGGGAGATACTTTTCCTTCGTGAAACGAGCGACCTCATCGCTGTGTGGGAAGGACACAAGCTTACAAAAGAAGAAGCATACGAGCAGACCGGTGTTGAAACGGTGCTGTGGCTTTCTGATTTTCATAAGGTGTTTAACATGCTGATGGTAATGGGCGATGTAGAGCATGTATACCTGAACACCAACGATCATTACCGTGCAGAGGTATCGGTAGAGACACGCGAGTCGAGATTTGTAAAATGGTGTTTGGAGAAATATCCGTTGCATCGTTACGAACGCCTGGCTCCAATCATGCACCGCCTGAGAAGTATAAAATCGAAATACGAGATCGATCTGCTGCAACGTGCCTGCGATATTACCGAGAAAGCCTTTAGACGTGTGCTGAAGTTTGTGAAGCCAGGGGTGATTGAGTATGAAATAGAGGCGGAGTTTGCGCACGAATTTTTACGTCATGGTTCTCGCGGATTTGCTTACGAGCCCATCATTGCTTCCGGAGCGAGCTCATGTGTGCTGCACTATATCGAGAACAATAAACCATGTAAGGATGGCGATGTATTGTTGCTGGATGTAGGAGCGGAGTATGCGAACTACAACGCAGACCTTACACGCACGATACCGGTGAATGGTAAATTTACCGATAGGCAGAAGGACGTTTACAATGCCGTGCTACGAGTACAACGCGAAGCATTCAAGATGCTGAAACCCGGTGAGAAGTATTATGACTATCACAAAGAGATTCAGAAAATCACCGAGAGTGAATTAATTGGTTTGAAGTTGATCGATAAAAAAGACATCAAGAACCAGGATAAAGAAAGACCGTTGTTCATGAAATACTTTATGCATGGCACGGGGCACCAGCTAGGATTGGATGTGCACGATGTAGGAAGTATGTATCACAAAATGCAGGTAGGCCAGGTGTGGACGGTGGAACCCGGTATATATATACGCGAAGAAGGATTCGGTATACGCATCGAGAACAACGTAGTGATCGAGAAGAATGGTGTGCACGACCTGATGAAGAACACACCGGTGGAGGTTGATGAGATCGAAGAGATTATGAATAGTAAATAAAAAATACCTATGACCTTGCGGAGTATACGATATATACTGGTGGCGTTTCTGGTCTGTATGCTGTCGGCTGTTGTGGCGCATGAGTTCTGGTTGCAGCCGCTAAAGTTTATATACTCCGTTGGGGAGAAGGTAAAGATCAATTTTGTAGCAGGTGTTAATTTTATAGGCGAGCCGTTAAACCTGAAGCGCGACCAGCTCGAAACACTCACGCATTATCATCTGTCCAGTACAGCGGATCTGAAAGCAACGGTAGTAGAAGGAGCTAAAGATCATCTTGAATTTACGTTGCCGGAAGAAGGCACGCATCTGCTCGCGATGCAAAGTATAAAAACCTTCTATGAGCAGGATGCTGATAAGTTCAATGCCGAATTGAAAGAGAATGGCTTGGACGATGTATTGGCAGCACGTGAGAAGGCCGGTGCTACTGGCAAACCCGGGCGGGAGCTATACTCGCAGTTAACCAAAGTATTACTACAAGCCGGTGCGAAGCGCGATGACACCTATAAAAAAGTAATTGGTTTCCCGATCGAGATTGTGCCGGAACGAAATCCATACGCATTGAAAGCCGGAGAGAACATGCGCTTTAAAATTTTGTGGAACAAGAAGCCGTTGTTTGGTGTGCGTGTTAAAGTGTGGAATCGTAAGGAAGGATTAACCACGTTACAAAATATATATACCGAGCAAGATGGCACGATGGAAACGCGCATCAGCAACAAGGGCACCTGGATGGTGAGTGTGGTATATATGGCGCCATCAAAAGATACCCAGGCTGAGTGGATGAGCTATCGGTGTAATTTGGTGTTTGGAGTGGAGT
>NZ_DATCSD010000174.1:0-5201 GCF_036568665.1 Ohtaekwangia sp.
GTACGTGCCGAAAATCAAAACATACCTATACTCTTTCTTACGGCCAAGGCCATGATGGAAGATAAGCTTGCAGGCTTTCAAACCGGTGCCGATGATTATATAACAAAGCCCTTCAGCCTCGAAGAATTGTTGTGCCGCATAGAAGTATTTCTTCGCAGAAGTTCGGATACAGTTCCTTCTCCGCTAAAGAAATTTCAACTGGGTAATTATGAATTTGATTACACCACGCTTACACTGAGAAATGAGCAGATGGAAAAAACGCTCACGCAAAAAGAAGCGGAGGTTCTTCAGTTGCTATACTATAACAGACATCGTGTATTAAAGCGTGAAGAGATTCTGAAAGAAGTGTGGGGCGATGATGATTATTTTATGGGACGGAGTATGGATGTATTTATATCCAAGTTGCGTAAATATTTGAAAGAAGACCCCTCCGTGCAGATTGTGAACTACCACGGTGTGGGCTTCAGGCTCGAAGTTATTACACAATAGAAATATAGCTATATATAGCGAAGTGATCAGGCACTTGCAATCTGCTGTACGCTTTCCTGGTTTTCGGGTAATGAAAAGAAGAAAGTAGTGCCTTTCCCTTCCACACTTTCAAACCAGATGCGGCCACCGTTCTTTTCAACAAATTCTTTGCAGAGTAAAAGTCCGAGACCAGTTCCTTTCTCCTGTTTTGTTCCCGGTGTTGTTATACTTCCCAACGTAAACATGCGATGTTGATTGGAGACAGGTATACCTACACCGGTATCAGCTACCGATAAAATTACCTGCCTGTCAGTTCGCATGGCGTTGAGTGTAATTACTCCGCCATTGCTGGTAAATTTAATAGCGTTGGTTAGAAGGTTACGAAGAATGGAACGGATCATATTCAGATCTGCGTAGGCCTGTAACGACTGATGTAAATTGTTTTTTACTTTGATATCTTTTCGTTGCAGATCAACTTCCATGAGTGTGATCGTCTCTTCTGCAATTTTTGACAGATCAAGATAAGTAGGTTCGTAGGTCTCTCCTTTCAATTGAAGTGTGGCCCACTGCAATAAGTTTTCGATAAACTCGGTTGTTTGACTGAATCGTGTTTCCAGAGCTTTTGTGAGGTGCTGAAATTCTTCGCGACTCACATCGCCCGATTTTAAAAGAGATAACGCAAGCTGTAAAGAACTGAGCGGTCCTTTAATGTCGTGCGATACTACCGAGAAGAGTTTATCTTTCACACGGTTTACTTCGGCAAGCTTCTCACTCTTTTGTTGTATTTCTTCTATACGCAGTTGTACCTCACGCTCCAGTCGTTCATTCTCCTCCTGGTTTCTTTTAAGCTCCAGCTCTTTGGCTAGTTGATTTTCCCTGCGGAGAATATTCCAGCGATCGCCCAAGGCAAAGGAGATGAACAGCATCTGAAGTATACATCCGATCATCAGCCCACTATAGTTTGTGCTCATATAGCCTGGTATAAAACCGAGATTGCTAATGGTAAAGAACACCGTGGCTATCAGCAATGTGATCCACGCAATGAGATAATAACGCGCTGATCTATAGTTTTTATAGAAGCAATAGCCCGCACTGGTTAATGCCAACAGGCAGTGTACCAATATAAAGTAGTGATGATATTCGTAGGAGATGCGCGGAAATAAAACAAACATAACCAACCCTGCCAATACATTCAGTACCATGTTTGTCACCATGAGCTTATCCAGCAGCGGGCTGAATTTTTTCAGGTTGAGGAATGATCGTGTGAGTAGCGTGGAGGAGAATACAAATGCAGGCCCGGAGAACATGGCAAATATATCATTCATGGCGGGATGCCCCGGATATATATAGAGAAAGGTATATCCCTGAAAAAAAGCAACAATATTTACCATGGCCAGCAGCGTGAGCACATAATAAAAAGTTACGCGATCGCGCATGGAGATAAACAGGAATAACTGGTAAAGCAACATCAGGATCATGCCACCAAAGAACAAACCGTTTATAAGTTGCACATTATAGGAGGCTGTTTGAAAAGCAGAAGGGTTCCAGAATATAACAGGCAACTGAACAGACGAAATTGTATTTACACGCAGGTATATTGATTTTGTCTGCCCTGTGGCAATATCAAATGAGAATACCGGATGGCGATGCCACACATCGCGCGCTTGAATCGGATACCGGTCACCCGATATTTTATGTTTTTTTGTAAGCGAAGAATCAGAGAGTATATAAAAATCGATGTGATCCAGTGGCGCATAGGCTACTTCCAGTTGCCATACGGTATAGGGCGATTGATTTGTTACATCGATGCGGAACCAATGCACTGCACGATCGAATCCAAAGTTTGGAGCTTTATCCGTAGGTATAGAGTCAAACTTTAACAGCCTCACGTCATCAAGCGAAAGCTTATGGGCCTCATCGCGCCAGTGTGTTAAATTACCCTTCACTTCGATCCATCCTGTTTTGTCCAGCACGATAGTTTGCGAAAAGATCTGAAATGAAGAGAGCACAAGACTGATACAAACAAAAATCCTGCGGCCCATAACGTGTTAAAGGGTTTAGTTGGCTATAGCTGCGAACTCTTTCGCGAAATACGTCAGTATAATATCCGCTCCTGCACGCTTCATGCTCAACAATGTCTCCTTCATCACACGCTCTCCATCCAGCCATCCCTTCAGTGCTGCGGCTTTCACCATCGAATACTCACCGCTCACATTATAGGCAGCAATGGGTAAAGATGAGTTGTCTTTTAGTAACCGGATAATATCCAGGTAAGCAAGTGCAGGCTTTACCATCAGAAAATCGGCACCTTCTTCTGTGTCGAGTTGCGCTTCTATCAGCGCCTCTTGTCGGTTGGCCGGGTTCATCTGGTAAGTTTTCTTATCGCCAAATTTAGGAGCCGAGTCCAGCGCATCCCGGAAGGGATTATAGAACCCACTCGCATATTTAGCAGTATAACTCATGATCGATACTTCTGTAAATCCATTTGCATCCAGCACATTTCGCAGATAACCAACACGCCCGTCCATCATATCGGAGGGACCGAGTATATCTATACCGGTTTCGGCTTGTGCCAATGCCATTTTGCCAAGTATCTCCAACGTTTCATCGTTCAGAATTTTTCCATCTTTCACCAATCCGTCATGACCATCCGAACTATAGGGATCCATCGCCACATCCGTCATGATACACGCTTCCGGGAATTGCTTCTTGATCTCGCGTAATGCACGAAGATAAAAGAAATTGGAATCATAACTTTTTGTTGCAGTCTTGTCTTTATGCTGATCTTCAACTGCAGGGAAAACGTCAAACGCACGTATACCTAACCTCAGGCATTCTTCTATTTCTTTTAACATCAGGTCAGTAGAAAGTCTGAAGATGCCAGGCATAGAATTCACTTCTGTTTTCTGATTTTTGCCATCAATCAGAAATAAAGGAAAGATAAGATCATTGGTAGTTACACGGGTTTCCTCTACCATAGCACGGATCGTCTCACTCTTCCGGTTTCGTCTAGGTCTGCGGGAATTAATAAACTGTGACATGTATAGTTGTATATAGCTTTATCTTCAAAGGTAGTGCTTCCCGGTAACCAAAAAAAAGAGGATCTTCCGGAAACCGTTATTTAACGGAACCCGAAAATGCGAAATATTTACATAACATTTTTCTGTTTTATACTGTTTGCCTGCGCTCCGAAAAAAGATGCAATGGAATCGTTGGATACATACCTCTCGTCTGTATTCCCTGCTAACGAACCGGGAGCAGCGATTCTTATCATGAAGCGCGACAGTATAATTTTTGCGAAAGGCTATGGTCTTGCCGATATGGTTACAAAAGAGCCCATCACTCCCAAAACGCTTTTTAACCTCGGGTCTATCTCTAAAACATTTGTAGCCAGTGCTGCTTTACTGTTGCAGGAGCAAGGTAAACTTTCAGTAGAAGATAGCCTCCTTCAATACTTCCCCGAGTTTAAGAACAAGGAGATTGCCTCCAAAGTAAAGATCAAGCACCTGCTTACACATACTTCCGGTTTGCCGGATAACCGTAACGTTGCGCGCGATACGGTCTTTTACTTAACGGCTAAAGACTCAGCAAACTGGTATCCGGAAACGCGGGTAGATTCATTATTGTTCGAGCCTGGCTCTCACTACGAATATTCAAACCCTGCATTCAATGGGTTGGCGTTGATTGTAGAGAAGGTAAGTGGCATGCCGTGGCAACGGTATATAAAGCAAAATATATTTATACCGGCAGGTATGATATCGAGTACCATTACAGATGGAGCGTATCCTTCATCCGGAGTTTCGCATGGCTATGTGAAACATCATGGACAATGGGTGGAAGATGACTACGGTGAAGAGCCAACTTTTCCTGCTGCGGGCAACGGTGGCGTGTGGAGCTCCGTTGAAGAACTGGCGCTTTATGAACAAGCCTGCAGGAAACATATATTTCTGAAAGAAGAAACCATTCGCGATGCACGAACCGTTAAACGTTTTGCAAATTGGTCGGGGAGTGAATCGCCATTTATTGGATGGTCGTGGTTTGTTACCAAAGAAAATAATCTGCAAATCGTGGGTCATCCGGGAAGTCAGGGAGGATTTTTAGCAAACTATGTGGTTGTTCCGGAGAAAGAAATTTTCTTTGTGATCCTATGCAATACACCGCGCGAAGAGTACGAGATGAAAAATATAACGCGCTATTTTTTAAACTATATAGAACAACATCACTGGTATGAATAAGAAAAGGATTGGATGGCTATTGCTGATTGTGTTTATCCTTATGAATGCTATAGCTTTTCAACACGCTTATAAATTTACACACTTCAGCAGCGAAGATGTTTCGCGTACGAAGGATCCTTCGGAGCTCACGATGTGGGGTAAAGTTCAACTGCTATTTACCGGTATTGATAATCCGAAGCCACGGTTAAAAGAAACTCCGGGTACGGCCTTTAAAACGGTGCGTATATTTAGTACAGAAGAACTTGAATGTTGGAGGATCAGCGCGCGTAATCCGAAAGGAACTGTAATTATGTTTCATGGTTATGCCGGTGAAAAATCATCGCTGCTAACACGCGCGAATGAATTTCGAAAGTCAGGCTATACTACTTTCCTGGTCGATTTCATGGGCTCTGGTGGTTCAAACGGTAATGAAACTTCTATTGGCTATAAAGAAGCCGAGCAGGTAAAAGATTGCTTTGCCTATATACAGAAAGAAGAAAAGAATATTATACTCTTTGG